>NZ_PSQF01000030.1:0-29854 GCF_003324125.1 Subdoligranulum sp. APC924/74
CTGCCGCAGCGTTTGCCGCCGCGCCATTGACCCGGCTGTTGAACCGCGCTACCAGAACAGCCGCGGGGCGATGCAGCTGTGGAACAGTGCGGCTATGGAACGTGCGGCAGGGAAAGCACTGTTTGTGACGGAGGGTATTTTTGATGCCCTTTCCTTAGAGGAACTGGGATTCCCGGCTGTAGCGCTCTGCGGTGCGGCGAACACCGGGCGGTTGATGCAGGCCTTGGACGCGCGGGAAGCAAAGCCGGAGAGGGTGATTCTTGCCGGGGATTCCGACGCGGCAGGGCAGGGGATGAACGGGAAGCTGCGGGAGCAGCTGACGACGCGCGGGATTGGGTGCGCGGCGCTGGCTTTGCCGGGGGACTGCAAGGATGTGAACGAAGCATTAGTGCAAGACAGGGATGCGCTGCAAGCCGCCTGTGAGGCCGCTGCAACGGCGCAGGAGGTACAGCAGCAACCGACCTTGGAGGACGAGTTCCTCGCGTATCTGGGCCGCCGTGGGGGCGCTGCGGTGATGTCTACAGGTATCGCCGGATTGGACAAGGCGCTGGACGGCGGCCTGCACGCCGGTTTGACCGTGCTGGGTGCCGTTTCCAGCATGGGCAAAACGTCCCTGATGCTGCAAATGGCCGATACGCTGGCCGCAGCGGGGAGAAATGTGCTGTTTATTACAATTGAGATGTCCCGCATGGAGCTGATCGCCAAAAGCGCTGTGCGCGGCACGAAAGCGCGTGCGCGTTCCTTGCTGGACGGCAAGCTGCCGGAAGAAAAAGTGCGCGGTCTGATTTCCACCTATCGGAAAAAGACCGGCGGCAGGGTGGAGTTGTGCGAGCCGGACGCCCCGCTTACCCCGGCTTTTTTGGATGAAAAGGTGTCGGCTTTCTGTGCGCAGCACGAAAGCCCGGTGCTGTTCCTGGATTATTTGCAGCTTGTCGCCGCGGGGCGCGCGGGCATGACCGAGAAGCAGACCGCCGACGCCGCCGTCGCCATGCTCAAGCAGTTAGCCCGACGGTACGATATGCCGGTTATTGCAGCGTCCAGCCTGAACCGTGAGGCCTACCGCCCCGGCAGCGCCGAGCCGGGTATGTCGGCCTTTAAAGAGTCCGGCAGCGTGGAGTACAGCGCGGACTTGCTGTTGGTACTCAAATACCGCACAGATGCAGACAAGGAAATCAAAACCGGCCCGCGTCATTTGGTGCTGACTATCTTAAAAAACCGCTTCGGCGCGACGGGGGAGAGCATCCCCCTGGACTACGAGCCGGAGAAAGAACTGTTCCGGGACGGCGCTGCCAAAGCAGCCCCGCGCACCGGAAGAAACATCATACGATAAAAACCGGGGAGATATTATGTCATCATGACATAATATTTCTCTTTTTTGCATGGAAAATGTGAGAAATACCGGGAAAGTGGCTCATGATTTGTGCAAATTATATTGAATTTCACTTTGAAAATGTGTATACTGAGTGTATACGAAAAAAAGAGCGGGGGAAATATACCGTGTATCTGAAAAGAAAAGTAGACACGTTTCTTCGTGAATGGAAGGCAGACCCGGCCAGAAAACCGCTTATCATCAAAGGGAGCCGTCAGGTTGGAAAAACCGAGTCCATCCGGAAGTTTGCCGCAGAAACCTATGAAAGTGTTGTGGAGATCAATTTTGTCCGGGATGAAAAATATAAAGGCGTCCTTGCAGACGGCTATGAGGCAGCCTCTGTTATCAAAAATATATCGCTGATTGACCCATCCAGGAAATTTATTCCGCACAAAACGCTGCTGTTTTTTGATGAAATTACAGAATTTCCGGAAATTGCAACGTCCCTCAAGTTTTTCTATGAGGACGGTCGGTTCGATGTGATCTGCAGCGGCTCCATGCTGGGCGTGAATTATAAAAAAATCGAAAGCAACAGTGTCGGCTATAAAAAAGATTACGATATGTTCTCGATGGACTTTGAGGAATTTTTGTGGGCAAAGGGCTATGAGGGAACAACGATTGAAGATATGCTTCGGCATATGCGGGAACTGCGCCCATTCAACGAACTGGAGATGCAGGTTTACCATTCGCTGTTTTTGGATTTTTGCATTCTCGGCGGCATGCCGGCTGTCGTGACCGAGTACATCGCAAAAAACACCTTTGAAGGTTCTCTGGACACCCAGAGACAGCTGATTGCGGACTATAAGGAAGATATCCGCAAGTATGCACAGGGGCTTGACCAGACGCGCATACTGAATGTATTCAACCGCATCGCCCCGCAGTTGGCTAGGGAAAACAAAAAGTTCCAGATATCCAAGGTTGCCACCGGCGCAAGATTCCGGGATTACCGTGGCTGCGCCGAGTGGCTGGCCGATGCCGGGATGGTAAACATCTGTTACTGTCTGGAATTTCCGGAGCTTCCATTGGGCGGGAACTATGACCCGGATGTATTCAAGCTCTATTTTGCCGATACCGGGTTGCTCGTCTCGATGCTGGATGAAGAATCACAGGAGGATCTGCGCGCCAACAAAAATCTTGGCGTCTACAAGGGCGCGCTCTATGAAAACATGGTCGGCGAGGCTCTGGTAAAACAGGGGTATAAGCTCTACTATTATAAGCGGTCGGATTCTACATTGGAGGAAGACTTCTTCATCCGCTCGTCGTCCTCACTGATTCCGCTGGAAGTGAAAGCCAAAAACGGGCAGGCAAAATCCATGCGCACATTGATTGCATCGGACAAATACGAGGATATCCGGTACGGATTCAAGCTTTCTGCCGGCAATATTGGGCATGAAGAACATTTTTATACGTTCCCCTATTTCTGCGCTTTCCTGCTCAAACGGTTTATGAAGGACTTCCGCCCGCAGGAGGAAAATTGCGATTGATTTTACGAAGACAAGTGATTTCCATAGAGATATTATGACATCATGTCATAATATCTCTATGTTTTTACAACGGAAACCATAAGCAGGAGGGATGTGTGGCGGACAATCGCATGTACAACAATGCACAATATGGCAATTCACGATTTTACAGCAAGAAAAAATGGAAAAGCGGACAAAAATACGATTTGAAATGTTGCATAATCGGACAAAATGACAAAATATAGTATAATAGACTTGTAGAACAGGACAATATATTTCACTCAGGGGGATATCTGCCATGCAAACCAGCGACTGCAGGATTCTGTGGCGCACCGCTGCGAAAAAGATACAGGCCTTTTTGCAGGGCAGCACGCGCAAGGAGCTACTTGTCACCGGGGCGCGGCAAGTCGGCAAAACAACATTGATCCGCCAGTTGGGGCGGGAAGCCTTTCCAAATTTTGTAGAACTGAATTTTTTGGAAAACACCGCCGCGCGGAAGCTGTTTGAAACGGCTTCCGACAGCAGCGATTTTCTGCTGCGGCTCTCGGCCTTGGCGGGGAAGAATCTTGTGCCCGGCAAGACGTTGATTTTTTGGACGAAGTGCAGGAGTGCAAAGAGATCGTAACTGCCATAAAATTTTTGGTGGAAGAGGGCAGCTACCGCTATATTTTAAGCGGTTCGCTGTTGGGAGTGGAACTCAAGGACATTCGCAGTGCGCCGGTCGGCTATCTGGATGTTCTGGAAATGTTCCCGATGCGCTGTATTACTTCAACAGCAAAAAGCAGGGGGAACTGGACTTTGTCATTGAGCACGAGGGCAATGTGCTGCCCATTGAGATCAAGAGCGGCAAGGACTACACGCGGCACAATGCCCTGTCTGGCGTGATGGCAAACCCGGACTACCACATTCCGGCTGCGGTTGTCTTCCACGGCGGAAATGTGAGCGTAAAAGACAAGATCACCTATTATCCCATCTATATGATGATGTTCCTGCGCGAGCCGGATCTGGCGCAGGATTTGACCTACACCCCGGATTTCGGAGCGCTGATGGGGTAAGCAGCCATGCGTTGTATCGATGATTTGTAAAAGATATTATGACATCATGTCATAATATCTCAATGAATTGCCCCAGAAAAATAAGTGAGGCGCTGTAAAAAGAGAAATCATGAGCAGGGAATCCCGCTTGATTCAACAATCAGGTTGGATTCCCTGCTTTGCTGTAACAGAAGATGAAAAAAATAACGGTTTGCCCGTTCATGTTATAAACAGGTAAACCGTTATATGATAAAGATAACGCGGTATGGTAAGGGGCTCCATGCGCCGCCTTATGCGTTTACATTATCCTGATGGTTATACTTCTCGATGTTTCTGGTGACAGCCGCGCTGTATAGATCATCAAGGGAAGCATACCCGTAATAGAACCACTTCATTGTGGAATCGCTGAAGGCGTACTGCCGCAGGCCGGAATCGAAGGTGACGCGTTCCGCAGCGGTCTCGTAGTCGTTCAGGCTGCTGGCAACGGTACCTTTGCCGTTCACGCTGACATTCTTGAACGAGATATACCAGTAATAGGTGTTATCGCCCTCGTACCCCTCATCGGCAAAGTTCTGGTAGCGGTTGTGTACATTGATTTTATATACAAGGCTCACGATGTTATGATTACCCCAGGTGTTGTCTTCTTTCGGGGTCAGGATATAGTTTCCCATATACTCCATTCCGGTCAGGCTCTCGCTGTCGGCGTCCCAGTGGTTTGCTGCATAAGCCTTGAACGTGTCCTCCGCCTGTGCCTTCAGGTTGTCCAGCACTGTATCGGTCAGCTGCGCGGGCGCGGCGATGTACTCGTCCAGACCGCTGACGGTAAACGTCTTTTCAGTCTTGGCCGGAATTGCGCCGTATTTCTCAATGCAGTCGCTGAAATCTTCCCGGCTGCTGCTGGCAGTCAGGGTCACGGTATCGCCATTGCGCAGGCCGTCTGCAGTATCCAGTTTGTAGTGCAGGCAGCTTCCCGCTGCGGCAGTGGGAAGACTGTTCACGGTGGCCGTACCATGCGGCGCAGTACCGTTGAACTCGACCGTCACGCCATCGAACGCATCAAAGGTGTTTACCTTTTCCAGCCCGGAAACCGTGTAGACGATGTCGCTGTATTTTACCCTGACGCCGAAGAGCATCTCTGCCTCGTCCTCGCTCTCGTTCCAGCTGTAGGTGACAACATCGCCGTTGGACAGTCGGCTCGTCTTGTCGGCGCTGCCCGCGGCGCAATAGTCCACAAACAGTTCCGTCTCCGAGCCGTTGTAGAGGTCGGCGGCAAGACTGCTCAGGCCATAGGTGTTCTCCTTGTGGGCATCCATCGCCTTTTTGAAGCTGCTCGCGATCCGCTTGCCATAGTCTGCTTCCAGTTTATCGGTATCAAACGCAACGTCCAGCGTGCCAAGGGTATCATACCCATGCGCCGTGATCGTTACATAGCGCTGCAGGTCAATGGATGGCTTGCGGTTGGCAAGCCCGACGCCGACGACTGCCAGCAGCGCTGCGGCCGCAACCGGAAGTGCAAACCTCCGGGGGTTCTTTTTCGCGGGCTTTTCTGCTGCGGCCGCGCCGTTCTCTGTACGGCTTCCGCAATAGGGGCAGAACGCCAGATCGTTGTCAATCTCTTTACCACAATGTGTACAAGTCATTTTGGATTCCTCCTTGTTTTTGTGCCGGTTGTTTTGCCCGGCTTGCCTGATCTTTCTTACACCATTACTATAGGGGCTGCTTTCTGCAATGTTAAAACCGATTTCAAAAAAATCTGCCGCGCACAAAAAAATAAAAAGGAGCCGTTTGCGGCTCCTTTTTATTCGGTATCCGATTTATGTTTATTTGTCCCTGCATCTGTACAATAGAGGGGGCAGAGAAAAGCTAAACGGCGCGCCCAAAGATCATATAGTATGGTGTCATACCATCTCCCGCAGTTCCCGCTTATATTTGTAATAGGTATTGCGGGCAATGCCGATCAGTTTGATGCACTCGGCATCGGTGAGGGTCCCGCCGAAATCCCGGCTGTATTTTTTGATCTGCTCCTTGCAGGGGGCAGATTTTTTTATGTTCAGTTTGCGGCCAGGCTGCTGCCCGATCTGCCTGCCGTTCAGCCGGGCGGTCATCAGCCCCTCGCGGGTGCGCTGGTGCAGGTCGTCAACCTCTTTCTGCGCCTGGGCAAAGGCAAGGCAGATCTGTTCGGCGGCAAGGTCGGCAGTGTAGCGGTTCAGTGCATCCATGATGCCGCAGACAAAACGGTCGGTTGCATCGCTGCCGGTCTGGGGCGCTGCGCCGGGCTGCCGCTGCAGGGCCTGCCTGTAGGTATCCGTGTTGATGTGTGGTTCCTTCAAAAAACACAGGTTCACGCCGCGGTTGTACAGCTCCCTGTACAGGGCGCAGCCCTCGTCCGCGCTGCGGCTCATGCGGGAAACACTGTCGAACACGATGGTGTCCCCCGGCTGC
Source organism: Subdoligranulum sp. APC924/74 (assembly GCF_003324125.1). Taxonomy (NCBI): domain Bacteria; kingdom Bacillati; phylum Bacillota; class Clostridia; order Eubacteriales; family Oscillospiraceae; genus Subdoligranulum; species Subdoligranulum sp. APC924/74. The sequence goes on from NZ_PSQF01000030.1 coordinate 6,309, forward strand.
ACGGCGTGCAGCAGTTTGTCCAGCTCTTTGCGGCCCTGGCAGGCTGTGCCGGTGTAAATTTCACGGATGATGTGCGCTGTGGGGTAAGCGGCGGCAATGTTGCGCACCTGGCGCTCTATATTCTGGCTTGGTGTAGAAATACGGCAGTACCCAAACACGGACATGGCAGTATCACCTCTGACGTTCATCTGATTTGATACTTCATTATACCGGTGCAGATTAGCATCTGTCAATAAAATTTGATACTTATTTCAATAACCTTACTTTTGATACAAATAAGAAACAAAAATTAGTTCAAGTAAAACGGGAGCCGTCAAGTACGACAGAAGTAAGCAAAATCCGATGTTGAGAATGGCCGTTGGTAAGCTGACAGCCAGCAATTCAAAGCCGAGAGATTTTATCATAACAGGCAGCAGACAGAATGTGCTTAGCATCCGGGCCCAGCAGACACTGTGGCGACTGGGAAGCAGTAGAGCTGCCATCACAGTTAGTACAAGAACAATCAGAAAAGAAACCCACCACGGTAAGAAGCAGAGGGCATACCCAACAGCTAAGACGGCCCAATTTGCAGCAAGGCCGCATAACACGGTGCCAAATCCGATTTTGAGTTGATGAGGGAACATGTCATGCAGGGAGACACCGTCAAATCCGGGAATCGGCAATAAATTGATGCAACCTAGTGTGTAGGAGCAGACTGCCAGATACAGCGAGTCACTGCTCTGTGAGGAAATTGCCAATAACAATGCTACAGATCCCGCAAAAAGATTGGCAAGCGGTCCAGCAACGCTTATTCCCACATCAGCCGAGACGGTAGCATAAGGGAGAAGTGAGAAAAAGGCTGCCCCGAAAGGAAGAAAACGATAAACCCCGACACCAAAGGCATCCGCAGGAATGCCGAAGCTGGAGCCTGCCCATGCATGGCTTAGCTCATGAAGTACTATATTAAACAAAAGCGCGGCCGGTGGCAGCAAGGCAGAGTATCCACTCAATGGGGGCAGGGAAGACAAACCACCATTGATGGTGACCACAACAGCAGTAAGAACAAGAAGCGGAAACCACAGCCACTGCAGTAGTTTATAAAAAAGTATTGGAAGAAAACTATGCCCAATTGGACAGGGAAACAAAAACAAAGCCGTCCCAGGCTCGTCATGCAAAAACGTTGGCTTTTGTACCTCATTTTGCAGCAGACCGTTTCGGTATAGCTTTTTCAATCCATTGAACAATTCTTCTTTTGACAAGTTGAGTCCAGTGTTTTCACCAGGCCAGCTTTCCCCATCTAAAGAGAGCAACAGCAGCGCCTGCTTTAGCGGCAACTTATACCGCCGACCATTATGAGGATTAAATACCCGAACATAATTCCCGACCTGCTGAAACTGTAAATCAGACAATCGGTTAGGCATAGAATTCATTGCATAGGGGCCTCATTTCCATTTTGATGTGTTTATTTTATGAGAAAGTCTGAAACCTTGATGGCAGAAACATATCAAGACTCATCATATTTGCATAGAAGCTCACCAGTTTCGCCAGAGATAATTATATTGAACGTCTGCGAATCATAACGATAAAGATCACTCTTTTGTATGCCGTCTGTATATGCGATGTGGATCAGGTCCAGCAGCTTTAGATCAATATCAGCATGACAAGGAAGATAAGCCAGCGTTGAGGCCTTTTTAATTGCTGCTCTGGCGATTAACTGGCGTTCAGCATTACTTTCTGCTGTGACAGCTAAGGACCAATACACAGATATTTCACTATAAAAAAATAAGCAAAGGTCCTGAAGACACTTCGGCAAATCGGATACCTGACGGCGTCTGCCAAAGCCGATTTGCTTCAAATCGAATGTGTTGAAAGAGTGAAATTTTTCAGCCATTTGCAGTACAGGTTTGGCAAACTCTTTTGCTGAAAGGGGATATAGTTCAGCTAATGGTTTATCGTCAGATTTTTTTGCAGTAGGCGGATCAAGTTTTGACCACAAGATGAAAAAACCTCACTGTCACTGGAATTGTAAAAATAAATATCACCAATGTCTGTGGTAAGAGTAATACCCCACCACTGCCGGTTTGAGCACTGGCACTCTGGCAATGTGTGCATTGTAAAAAAATCTTTGAATGCAGTAAAAATATTTGCCGTTGCGTCTGGAGAAAGAAGCTCTCTCGTTTCTTCTGTATCTAAAATATTAGATTTTTCAAAGCGAACGCTGCCATCACGGCTTATTTCCAGTGTTTGCTCTTCAGTCACACGGGAAAAGCTCATTCTTGGAGCGCCTGTTTTTATTTTGAGTTTTACTAAATTGCCCTTGAACAATTTGTTACTATGAAACGGAAAATCACACACACAAATCACCATCCAAAACAAAATATGGAATTTTTAGGAAGAAATGGTTCCAATGCTCAGTAGTGTCTGCGCAAGCGCTGTTGACGTGTCAACGATATACACAGCTCGGTTTTGCTCTTCATCGTACGACCTTAGCGGCGTAGGAAAGGTTGATAACCCTAAAACTGTAGAGATAGCTTCTTGCGGAACTCCCCTTTCAATCAGAGCACTTTGCACCACCTGTGCTCTTGAAATTGAGAGCTGCATGGACGTATCCGAATCGTTACTTCCAACTGCCGCAACAGATCCGGCAATCAAAAATTGACCGTCGTTGGTACTGGCTGCACAAAGCTGTGCAGCTGCTTCATCCAGGGTTTGCCATGCAGCGCTCGGATTGGCAAAATCGGCACTATCGGCGTTAAATGCCAGTGTCTGTGTGTCTAGGGTCAGGGTTGGTTCCTCTGCCTTAGCTGCATCTGCAGAGGCATCGGGAAGGACGACCGCGTCAGGTTCCACATTAACCACCTGGATGGGGGGAACGTCATCGGCAGCAGCAGGGCCCGTTAACATGTCTTTTTTAAAGACTACGCTTTTTGCACCACACGCATCGAAATATGCCTGCCAGAAAGAAAGAAGACGGCTCTCCATGGAGGGAGATAAACTTTTTTGAAGGCCGCTGGTAGAGGTTAAGTATGCCCAAGTGACGTCTACATCTTCTAGAAGATCCGCCGAAAGGTAATTAAGCTTTAGGAGCTGACTGATGATCTCGTCAATGGAGGTAGCATCGCTCCAGAAAGGCGTCTCGGCAAAGTTTAACATGGGTGCCGTATTCAAGCCATTACAAAGGAGCATCAGGTGACGGGCCTGTGTATCAGAGGCCTTTAGCTCATTAGCCGCAAGTAAAATCGCTGAGAGCAAATCTGTGTCGGCATCGTCCGGCCTTGCATCGATGATTGAAGTACAGATTTCTTTGTACCATTTTTTGGACTCTGCAGTTGCATAAGTCACGTTTTTGGCGGTAGAGTCAAAACTAAATGTTGTGATTGACGGATTGCCGTCTGGCACGATAAGAATACTCCGGTCACCGTCTTGTGGAGTATCCACAAACGAGGCAATAGCGCTACTATTCAACGCTGGTACGTTCGCCCCGTTCAGAACAATAAACGCCGTTGTAGTTGTGAGGTGTTCATCCTGACTAGCCGCTGTACGGTTGGTGCTGCAGCCGCAAAGGGAAATCGTGATGGCCAGCAGAAGAATAGTAGAGACCCATTTTTTAAAAGAAATAGCATTCATAATCAAAAATCCCCCTATCGTTGGTTTCCCCATTCAGTACACATACACTCTACCACCATTCAAAATCACAGTCGATAAAAGCGGAGAGAAAACTTGTGCAGGGAAAGCTATCAGGCTGTTAAATCAAGCGAAATGCCCGGCATGGAGTTTGAATCCGCAGTGGGAGAAGCTTCAGGTACTTCTTTGACGGGGTTGAGGTTGCCGTCCGCAGCCGGATCCCATGCAGGGAACAGCGCCTTTGACGTAGTAGAAATCTTTTGACGGGCGGTAGACCAAAAACTGTCAGACAAACCAGCTTGTGCCAAGAGCGCATTAGCGGCTTCAGACGTCCCCAATTCTTCAGCAAGGTAAATTCTGGCCTCATTAGTTGCTTCATTTACCTTACTCATCAATAAATTGTAGACGCGGTCAGCTTCGACATTTTCGAACTCCATAATGTCCAATTGAGCAAAGTCGCGATTGACTTTATCAATGGTATTTTTTACGCTTGCAATATCCGAACTGATTTTAAGTTTTTCATCGAGAAGGCGCTGAATTTGTTCACCCTTAGGATCCCACCCCACGGACGTAAAGAATGCAAGGGCGCTGCTCGCAATAGGGATAAGAAGCCGACCATAGAAAGGAACATCCCCATCACTGGCCTGTTGACTCAAAACAGGAATCGCCATTAGCAGATATACAACATATGCGATAAGAAATGTGACAAGCAAACCAATCCCAATAAAGCGGAAGTTGCCTTTTGTGGTACCGGTAGCCTTGCGGTATTGGTTCAGAACAGTTCCTAAAAAGAACATGGATACGTCAAGCCCTAAAACAACGATAATACTGACAGATACCCCTCCCCAGAAAGTGTCATTTAAGCTCAACTGCGTGTAATAGTTGAGCTGAGTCCAGTCACACATAACCGCAGCTATCGTAGTAAGAAGAGAAAAAATACGGAAGCTCTTGACCGTATGTCGTACTTGCTGCGTGCGGCTCATTGTCTTAGGAAGCGCTGCGTTGATGTAGTGTGGAATGTACATAATATTCTCTCCTTCATTCAATGGTTGGTCAATTTGTCAATTTCTTCTTCGACTTCTCGCAACTGGAGTTGCCGCAGCTGGAGAAAGGACTCCATTTCACGTTTCTGATGTAGTACATCGGAATGAATCCTGTATGCAGACAGCAGGTTGGCATTATGCCGAGCCAATAACTTCTCATAGAAAAATCGTGCGGCCTTTAGCTCGGTGATCCTGTCTAGCGCTTTAGCGCTTGAGACACTAAGATTCATATCCGAAACAGCTTTACGTGCCTTTTCAAGCACATCGTGAACCTCTGCATCCGAAAAGATATCTGCATAGCCGTTCGGAACACTGGTACTGTCGCTATATCCAAACAAGAGATGATGGATCACATAATAGTGCTCCGGACCCTCTTCGACCCAGCTTACTGGCACTTGTTTGACTTTTTTGGCAAACGGCAATTTCAATTTATCGAAGATATTCATGATAACGACCTCCTTTTGCGATAAGCGATTTGACTGCTGACAAGTATAAATTTATCACCCTTCCGGATAACCCGCCACCAGCGTGGAGAGAAAAAACTCACGCTGCATCAGTGCTGTAATTTAGCCCATAGCGGCGCGCAATTGCCTGTGCATTAAACACATGCGGGGTTAACCGTGGGATTTCTTCAGCAATGACGCGAAAACTGGTGCCCTTACAGTATCGGGATAGCATAATATTGATTTTGGTCAGCACCTCCTTTACCTCGTTATCTGTCAGGTCAATCATTTCCAGCATGCTGCTTTCCATCTCAGCGGCTTTTTCTTCTGCTGCTTCCTTTTCTGCGGTAGCCTGCGCCTGCTGCTCAGCCGCGCGGCGCGCATTACGGGCCTCTTCGGTTGTGGAAATTGTTTCCGCCTGGTGTTCCGGCATGGGCGCAGCACTTTTTTTACGGGCAGCTTCCAGTTCCAAGCTCATCGGATGAAGCGTTTTTAGTAGATAAGTCGTTGCTGCCTGCTCATACAAAGTGGCCTCGCGCGTGGTCCGCTCAATAAAACCACCTGCGCACTGGTTGCTTTTACTCTGAACCTTTACTTTGCGGAGTACAGCATCCAGCAGGCCACGGAAGGCAGGGAAGAGGGGATCAACCCAAACCGGCTTTTCAATCCCACTTTTTTCTTTGACATACTTGATCATTTTTCATTCCTCCTGTTTCTTTTTTTTCGCTGCGGTGTATTTATATTACTGCAGATTTTTGGGGAAAACTATGGAAGTGGAGAGAAAAAAGAACTTTCTATTTTTCATCTTCTTTATCCTCAATAAAGTGGTGCAGAATACTGTCCGGGTCTTCCCATAACATCCGTAGATACGCGATAAATGCGCCAACCATGAGGTACTGAAAAAGCATCGGCGGCACGGTTGAAATGAATTCATTTATGATACTGGTTTGGATATTGGGAGCAAACAAAACCATTTTCATCTGCGTGAATAAACCGCCGCAGAGAATAATGACGACACCGATTTTTTGAAGCCTTGTCGGTGATAGAAACCATAATTTTGCGGCAACACTGGTACTGTAAATAAGTGTTGTAATGAACAAACCCAGAATCACTGCAAACAATCTCGGAATTTCTAAAGAAAAAGCTCCAACAATGGCAAGCCGCAGCAGCACAATAAGATTTAGTTGAACACACAGCGGAATCGTCTCAACAAAGAACGATGCATGAGGGTCTTCAAACAACGTCTTAAGTGCAAGGCGGATCCATCCGCAGCGGGTAAACGATTCACCATTTCCAACAGGGACAAGTTCGTTCTTTTTCATAGTGGACTCCTTTTTCGAATTTTTCCGGCCGGTATCATCCAGTATAAACATTCTGGTGAAGAAAACACGCAGGGTGAAGATATAAAACGATCATACGATTTATATCTTCACCCTGCGTGCTTTTTTTCAAGGGTTCCGGTATCATGGCATCATGATAATTATTTAGGAGGCAGCGCTATGAAAAAATGTAATAATCCATACTGTGAATGCGAGCAAACATTTTCAGATGACACGAAGCTCTGTCCGTTCTGTGGGTCTGAATTAACTCCTGTGGAAAATACAGCCCACTCCCGCATGCACACGGCAGATGAACTACTTGATTTTCCAGCTTCTCCCCCAGCTCTGCCACTCGTAACGGCCGGTGTATTAGGGCACACGGTAGTACGTGGAAGCGTGCTGGAGATCGATCATAGCAGTCTCTTTTACAGCGGATTTCATAAGTGGTGCAATGCAATTTTTTGTGGCGAACCCTGGCAGTTCGCACACCAATCGCAGGCGTACACCCTGAGACTTGAGGAAATCAGTCCAGATAATATTCCCGGCCGCGTGATAGATATCTGCGCGTTTGGTGATTTTCTGGGTCGCTTTTCCATCGGTGATGAGTTGGAAGTTCATTGTACCGGCACAAAAAATCGCCGCATTGCAAAAAAAATCATAAACAAGACAACGGGAAGTTTAGTACGGCCCGGGCTGCAAATCCCGGCACTGTTTATTCGGTTATTCAGTTTAATTGCAGCTTTGGTGGTCATTTGGCTCGCAGTAACTGGCATCAGGCTCGTAACCTCCGGCGCAATCGTTTCTTTGGTGTTTGGGGCTGTTGCTACTCTGCTGGGGCTGGTGTGGCAACTGCTAGCAGCGTTTGGCGGCAGCATCCTGGGTTTAATTGGAATTGTCATTATCATACGTTCGTGCCTACCCCGCAGAAAATAATAGAGTAGAAAGGAATTTACATATGTACAGAGAAGACTATCAACGCGCCGCACAGGCAGCCAATCAGCTTCTGCGAAGCAAGAACAATCGCTATCTCGACAGCCTTGACGCAGGCAACCTTGGCACTACACAAGCCATCGAACCGCAGGTGCGCAGTTGGAGCAAGCTTTGTGGCTGGCGGTTGACCGAGGATCCGCAAAAAGACGCGCAGTTGCCCGTGCAGGCCGCTGCGCATTGGCTTCGCACCGCTGCCCTGAACGGCAGTGATGCGGTTTTTTACCTGCAAAAAGCTGAGAACAATCTTTCTCTGTTATACGGCAGTGCACAGCCGCCCACTTTTTCCTCACTGCTGCCCGGCTGTCGGATGGAGCTGGTTCCATGTTTTTCGCCGGCCACGTACCAGATAAGCGGTATTTTAGTTGGCACACTGCATACTGAACGGCTGGCTGACGCCGTTGCGGCCGACACAGCCCTAAGGGACATCTATATTGCTGTGCTCAGCTTACCGTTGTCGGACAGAAATGTAGAGCAGCTTTTACAAAAGGATTCGGCACTTTTGGGGCAGCTGCGCGCCTATGCCACCGCAGACTATGTTAGCGGAAGTTCTACACGGCGGGTAGTGCAAAGGCCGGTCGGCAGCATTCCGCAGGCCGTAACCTGCCTGGAAAATGAAATAGATAACCTCCGTAAAAACCAGGGAACAGGGTTTGCCTATACAGCCATCCGATTTGGCGCAGCATCACAAGAACAGTATCGTCGGCTTCTGGCGCTGCTGACTGGTGCAATGCAGTCTGAAAATACAGAAGCTTCCTTTGAGCCGGTGCGCTGGTTCACTTTGTCTCCCACTGTCAGACCGTTGGCTATCCCCACCGCGGTGGAGCAGAACAAGGTCTTGCACATTGTTAGCCTGAACACTCTTCAGGATGCAGCAGTTGCCTGCACCCCGCCACAGCGCAGTTATCCTGGCTTCTGGTTGGAAGGTCAGAGTGATGAGCAGCTCTTCCCGGCAGTTGAAGCATTCCACAGCAGCGGCCTTGCAATGAAGATTGGAACTGCGATTGAAACCAGTGAACCGGTCATGCTTTCGCAGAAAAACATGCTGGGGCACATGCTGGTGGCCGGCGGTGCAGGCAGCGGCAAAACAACCACAATCAAAACGCTTCTGCTGGATGCGTACAAGAAGGGCGTTTCCTTCCTTGTCATAGAGGGTGCAAAAAAAGAGTACGCCGCTCTAAAAAGTGTCGTTCCATCGCTGAAAGTCTATGGTTCCGGCATAGATAGCCTACCGCTTCGTGTCAATCCTTTGGAGCCGGAAATCATGACCCCGGTTTCTGAACATATCACCGCCGTAACAGCGGCCCTATGCGCGGCTTCCGGAGGTGAGCACCCGCTGCCGGAGGTATTAGAAGGCGTTTTGGAATATACTTATCTTCAAAAGGGCTGGCGGTGCAGCGACATTGCGCATTTTGACTCGCACCGCCCATGGCCAACGTTACAGGAGTCTCTTGCTAATGTTGACGTCTGGATGCAAAAAAATGGGCAGTACGGCCCAGAAGTCAAACAAAATATCACTGCTGCTGCAAAAATGCGTCTGCGCAAACTCTGCACAGGCACATTTGCCGCGCTCTTCAGCCAGCGCACTGGTCTGACGGCAAAAGATTTGACGAGCGGCCCTGTCGTTCTAGAAATGTCGGATTTCTCCGGGCAGACCGCTGCATTTTTGAGCACCGTCCTTTTGTTCCGATTGCAACGGTACTTTATGCAGCAGGAGGAGACCCACGAACTAAAGCAAATCGTCGTTGTGGAGGAAGCTCACACAACATTTTCTAAAACATCAGACGAAACCGGGATTTCGGCATCCAATAACCGCCTTCTGGAAAAGCTTTTAGCAGAAGTACGTGCTTTTGGTGTCAGTATCTTAATCAGCGACCAGAGGCCGAGCGCATTGGCCGAGGGCATTCCGGCACTGACGCGCGTCAAGCTGGTTCATGCACTGGACGGTGCACAGGACCGCAGTCTAATGGCTGATTCCATGAATATGAACGAGCGCCAACGCCGTGAAATTCTCAATTTACAAGAGGGCGAGTCAATGCTGGCAGTCCGCGGAGAACGAGGTCTTATTCATTTGAAAATTGATCCGCCTGTGACAAATCACGATTTCAGTGCGGCCTGTCTGCTCTGCAGCAGTGGAACGCGCTGCCGAAGAAACATTGTTGATCCGCTGCTTGACCGGGTATCAATCGCTGAGCTCTATGAGTTATCTGCCTGCATAGCGGCCAGTTCGCTGGATGGCGCATGCATTGCAAGCGCTATGGACCGTCTGTTAGATAAATGCGGCGTAAAGGCCAGCGTAAGCGTTCGCCTTTGTCTTCTTGGACTTCTGTTGCGCCGCACCGATGTTCCGGAGCAACAGTCGCGCGTCATTACAAGGACATACCAGATGTATCAGCAAGAAGGGAGTAAACAATGAATGAGTTTTCTGAGACCAATGACACCAGTTCTGAAACCCGTGATGCGCAGCCCGAGGGCACATCATTTTCGGACACCTTCGAGGGAATAGAGACTTCCATGGAATTTTCCAATCGCGACGGTGAACTCCTGCCAAGTGGCAGCACTGCACTGGAGGAGGATTTTGGTATAGGGGAAAGCGATGATTTTGAGATTACAGACATCAATGCACCGTCATTAGAGCTGTCAGAAGTGAAAGAGGCTGAGGACCTTCGTGACGATGCTATTGCAAGGATCCTTGAGCAGGACAGTACATATTTACTGCCTGACAGTCTTGCCCGGCTTGAGGGGCATCAGGAAACGATTTCTATTGTTCCTTATAATAATGATGGTGTTTACGGCTCGCATAATTATGAACACGGCAAAACGGAAATAGAACTCATTAAAGCCCTGCCTTCAACTATGCGTCTTACGGCCATACACGAATATGAACATGTCGCTTCCTACCACAACGAGATTGTAGAAAAGCATCACAACAGCACACTGCACACAGTCCAGGTCGGTTTGCGAACCAAAGAGTATATTGTGGATCGCGATGGTGAACGTCTGCTATACCGCAATGAGGGCGAAAATTTAAACGAGGGCCTTACCCAGTATCTTACCGAGGACAAGCTTTCCGCCGAAGAACTTTCGATGGCGCAGGCAATGAGGATCTACCCATTTGCCACAGAAGCTGCTGCCAGTCTTTCAGATATTCTGGGAAGCGCCTCCATCAGAGAGGACTTCTATGAAGGTACAAGTCACATCCGTGATGCACTTGATGAGACACTTGGCCAAGGCACATTCCAGCGGTTCTGTTCCTGTCTCGATCAAGCTTCCGAATCTCCGGAATCTGACCAGCGACGCGAGGCCATGCGAGAAGCCAATAAAATTTTAAATACCCTGGCTGCCCGAAAGGCGGCTGAAAAGCAGAACAAGGAGGCTTGAAACACAATGGAGAACACATTGTTTGCCTATTTTGAGAATCAACTCTTTCCCTCTCCGGTGCAGCCGCAGCTGCGGGATAGCCTGCAACTGTTCTTGTATGACTGCTGCATTCCAAACAATGGTGACACCCCTTTTTATCGGCGTGTCGTACAGCGAAAACTGGATACCATTCCTCAGGATGACCGTGAGCGCTATTTTCAGCATTATGCCCAGCTGCACACTGTACAGGTGATTGCGGAAAATTTCTCCATCACTGGACAAATCGCTGAAAAAGACCGCCGTATTTTGTGCGGTCTGCTGCCAACATTGGAGCGTGCTGGGTTGCTGCGGTATGTTTCGCCGCTTTTGTGGAAGCAGCGCTAATATTATGACCTAATGCCATAGGTCACTATTTAGAATAAAATCTTTTCCTCCTGAACGGCCCTACTGTATAGATGTAAGAACAAAATAAGTGTAAACCATCTTATGATTACAAACAGCAAAGCGTTGTTTTTTTTCTGCTCTTTTCTATTTTTGCATCTGTTCCAGTATTCTTTTTAAAAGGGCGCTATACTGGCGGCGCTGGTAGCTTACAGCCGCCGCTGTCACATGCTGGTAAGCGGCCACGCTGCTGTCCTGCAGCGGGTGGGCCGGGGGAATGTCCATCAGCAACCGCAGGCATTTCGGTTTGTTCGGTTCAAACAGGTAATCTATGTAACTCTTCACAAAGATCTGACCCCATAGCAGATTCTCCTGCTTTTCCAGCAGGGCACAGTACTGCTCGGGCGGCAGCTCCGGCTTTGCGGTACACATGGGGCCAAGTACATCGGTAGTAAAGAAAAGCCGCGGATATTCTTTTATATCCCTGCTGGCGAATAGAGCGATGGCGCGCATGGCTTCGGTCGTGCGCTCCAAGCGATCCTGTATATTTTCCTGATTTGGGTCGGCCATATCAAACCCAGGGCTGTCATTCTCATCGTCTTCGGAGCGGTTCAGTGAGACTGTGCGCCGCGCAGCCGTAGCATTGCGCACAAGCGATTTTATGGAGTCCACATCCACATCCAAAATCTCGGCGGCGCGCTCATAGAAGGCCGCCGACAGCGCAGACGGGTCAATCCCCTGCTTTTCGCACAGTTCACAAAGACGCTTCCAAAGGCGCACCTCTCCACGTGTCAGGCGGACATCGCCCTGCTCACGCATGGATTGTTTGTTTACAGATTCATGCATAGCGTTGGCATAGATTGCATCAAAATACGCCAAAAACGGCTTGCCGGAATTGGCGTCATATTTGGAGACGGCCTTGCACATCGACTCGGTAAATGTTAGGGTATCCAGCTTTGTGCGCAGTTTGCTACGGCGGGTGTAGCGGGCATCCAGCAGGGTATCCTCATCCTGTAGCATGGCGTTTGTATCGGTATGCTCCAGCCGGTTCTCAATCTTGGAAAGGAACTCTTTGAATTGGAACACCAGCAGATACAGCTGCTGCCATTCGCGGTCATGCTGCAGGCGTTCCTCCGGCGGGTAATTCCATAGAGGGTGGTGCTCGATCTGCTCCCGCAGTGCGGCCTGCTTTTTGGTGTCCTTTGCGTTTTCCGACACGAGTCACACCTCCCGGTCAGGGTGCAGCATCATGCGGATAAATTTCTTCTTGTCCGGCAGATCGTCCTCGGCGGCCATATCTACAATGCCGTCCAGCGTGAACAGTGCGCTGATGTCGTACTGCTGCACCGATTTAACTTTTCCGTCCTCGCGGGTCAGTTCCCGGTAATAGATGCCGCAGACCTCGACTTCATCCAGAATTTTCTCGGCATAGTGCAGCGCCGAGGACAAAACCAGCGGGTAGGTCTTGGTGCCAAAGGTGGCGTCGGCATAGTAGCAGGCATCGCTTTCCATCTCGCCTGTCAGGGCTTCAAACAGGGCCAGCAGCCCATCCCGCTGCTGGTTTTCCGGCGTTGTCAGGTCGGTCAGGGCGCAGGGCAGCCCCAGCCCGTCCAGCTCCCTGCGGAAAATTTCAAGATTCTCGCTGTGGGGGCTGTTTTTCTGCCGCACAGCGATCACCTTGATCTCATCCCCCTGGCGGGCTGTGTCAGCGATCACCGGCGTGATAGGATAATAGTACGGTCTGACCGGCTTTTGGGGGCGGTAGTTTGCCGGCTCCGCTGCGTACCGGGAAATGGAAAAGTTGCTGTCCAGCGGAATGGCGGTGATATAGATACGTTTCATAATACATCCTTTCCTGCCGCCTGTCTGCGGCATGATGTTGTCTGTATTATAGCAAATCTGATGGCCGTTGAATACGACCATCTGTGGCTTCTGCATTTTTTGCGCGTTCTGCGGCGGTTATGGCGCCGATCATCAGCACCATGCCGGTCGCCGCCAGCACAAAGGCCGCCGCCGACCAGATGTCGTCCAGTGTGTTGTACAGGGGGGTGTCCTCCGCCAGCAGGTGCAGCACCTGTTCGGCAAAGGCCATGCCCCAGACCAGCGCCCCCGCAATGACAAAAACCGCCTTGTGGAGCATGCAGAGCTTTGCCGCGCCTTTATGGGCGTGCAGCATCTCCTTTGCGCTGCGGTCAGGAGTGCCGTCCGCCTGATTATACTTTTTGCGCAGAACGGCCAGTGTGACGGGCGGCAGCGCCGCCGCGATCACAAAGCCCAGCAAAAGGGCGGCTGCGCCCGCGCAGAAATCAAGGATGCTTCCCAGGCCGCTGCCGCTCTCCCCCGCCGTCATCAGATCCATTGCAACATCATCTTTTTCGATAAACATATTCTTTTCCTCCTGTTTCCGGCTGTTGTTTCCTTACACAGCTGCAATAGGGGCACGCTTTTGCAAAGTTAAAGAAATTTTTATTTTTTTTCTTTAATTTCTCCGGGCCGAAGCCCTATTCCTTTTATGAACAATTGAACCCCTGCCCCTGCCGTGGTATGATAAGGTGAGATTCTGGGAAAAAAGGAGAATGTCTATCTACTATGGATCTTGACGAGAAGAAAGCGGAAAAACGGGATACTGACAATTTCAAAATCCTGCGGGATGATTTTGTGAGCGGCTTCCGTAATTTCGGCTGTAAGGCCATCGAAGAAATCATTGCACACGAGCCCGCGCTCTCAGAGGAAAGCCGCTGGTGGAGCGACATTAAAAAGTACAACAGCAAAAACGCTCCCAATAGTATTATTGCCACGGACAACAAGGAGATCGATACCGGCAGCTTTGACGCGAGCGGCGTTGCCAAGTGGATGCTGTACATGTATACGGATGGGACGCTGAATACCTACCTGACAGGCGGCTGCAAGGCGGTCTCCATTAAAGACTGTTCTCCCTCCGCCTTCAACAGCGCCCTGAACAGCTACATGGCGCTGCGCAACTACACGGCGCACGCCGGCCCCAATGAAGAAAACCTGGACACCGAGGATTTTCTGAATCTGGCCTGCCTGGTCTGCTGGCTGACCGCGCATCTGTGCTGCACTGCACAGCAGGCGGCCCTGGCCCACATGCGGCAGGTACGGGACGAAATTGCCGAGGAGATCGGCCGGAAGATCGATCCGCGCGACGAGTACGACATTGCGTTTCATCAGGCCAAGCCCTGGCTTGAGGAGCACAGATCCAGGCCGGGGACGTCCGGCGGCAAGGGCGGCAGATCCCGCGCGGCGCACGGCTGCTCTTACGGCGAGGGATTGCCGTTCCCGTTTGAGAACGGTGATGTTGCCACGCCTTTTCCGGTCGGCCCGTGGGAGCGCCCGCGCAACGTACAGGCGATTTTCCCCAGCCAGATCGGCGCAGACTTTCCGCGCGTGTACGAGCATCTCTGCCCCGATATGCCCGGCGCGGAATTGGCGCAGGGGCTTTTGTGCGATGCCACAGGCGCCTATCCTCCGGAGGAGCTGCCGGAGATCGACTATGCAAGCCGCCAGCCGTTCCTGAAGGACATCGAGTTTACCAGAACCAACGGCGGAAAAACCAAAAAGGCGCTTGATCTGCTCACGAAAATTATTTATTACTACACCAAGATCACCTGGACCATTCTCTTTTTCTTTGGGAGCTTCGTCTTCGGCATGCTCGGAGCAAGGTCTTCCCACTGCTTTATGTTGGTCAATCTCCAGGACGGTCAGCGCGATGCCATCGCCCACATGTTCATTGACCGCTGCGCGCATGACCTCAAGAACCGCCGCTATCAGCCGCTGCTGGCGCCCGGCATTGCCCAGACGCTTATTTACTGGTATCTAAGCCTTTCCAAAGACCCCAATTTCTGGCTGACAAGAATCTGCCGTTTCGTCTACGATCCCCTTTCCTGGATCTGCTTTTTTGTGTTTGCCGGGCTGCTGCTGATGGATGCTGTGCATGCCGCCCAGACCTACAAGAAATACCGTCACCTGGAAAACACCCTCGGCGCCGCCGTGTATTTTTATCTGGTCAAGATGGCGCGTATTCCCGGCAAGCTCGGCTTTGCCCTCGGCCTTATGCTGATTATGTCCTACTTTGGGAATTATCCTTACCTGTATCCCATCATGGTAACGGGCTGGCTTGCCATGCAGGCCTGCTGCAGGATGTCGGATTTTGCAGGGGACAAAAATTAAAAGGAGTGAGCAGCTGTGAATGAACATGTTGCCGACGATATGCACGCGTGTATGGTACACGACTTTAATGACTACGAAAACCTTGTGATCTGCCGCAGCCTGGTAGCGCAGCTTTCCGGGCGCCCCCAGCCGCAGGGCATGGACTATGATTCCTACGCAGAGGATCTGTACACGGCATGCGGGTATCATGACTTTTGTCTGCGGGAGCTCCAGCTGTCGCTTTACCCGAAGAAGAAGGCTGCGCCTCCGCTTTACCCGGACGAGGCTTCCTCTTTTACTCGTATGCTCGATACGATCATCTCCTTTCTGTTTCATAGGCTGGATAATGACATCAACCACGTCAAAAATACTCTTTGTGCCGATGATATCAAAACCCTTCTTCTGCTGGTTGAGCTATTTGCGCGCGGCGCATCACGCGGCGAATTTACTAAAATTGATAAATTTACGGTGGGCAAGGCGATCATGGCTTCCTCTTATCTTGCCAAGTGCTACAAATATGGCGTCGGTGTGCCGCAGTCCTTCCATCAGGCCGCATTTTGGGAACAGTACGCCCTTAATCTGAACTACATTTACCGGGAATTCTACAAGGATTCCATCCATGATTCCATTCCTTTTTTCGATACTTCCGACTTACTGAATGAAACCTGCCAGTTGAGTGAATACTGCCACATACAGCGCAATCTGCCGGACGCCCTGTACTCCGATAGCGGCCTATGGGGCGCTATTTCCGACTTCGGCTGCATGCCGGCCGAGCTGGTAGCCCTAAGCAAAGCGGAGAAGCTGAACACGCCCCTTGTTTCCGCCAATTCCTCCCTTGTTATGCAGCTGGTTCAGAATACCTCGCTGGAGGAATTGAAGCAGATGGGGCATATGTACCTGAATTACCTCCGCCGCAATAGCAGCAAAAAACCTGTGGAGGACTGGCAGATGGCCGTAAAATATTATTACGCGGGCGCCGCGCAGGGCGACGCCGAATGTGTCGCCGCCGTCGGCTACTGCTGCGAGATGGACCCCCGCGGTTCAAACCTGCCGCTGGCGCTGGCATGGTACCAGCACGCCGCCAAGGCCGGCAGCGTGTGGGCGATGGAGAAGGTGGCCACCTTCTATGAGAACGGCTACGGCTGCGCCGCCAACCGCGCCATCGCCGATGCCTGCCGCGAGACCCTGAAATATATGCACTAAACAAGAGAAAGTCCCCGGTGAAGGGTTCTTCACCGGGGGCTTTTCCCTGCCAGCTGCGTTATTTTACCTCCAGCAATCCCCACAGGCCGTTCTGCTTTGCCCAGACGCAGCCGCCCTGCGCGGGGGCGAGGTCCTCAAAGCGGCCCTCTTCGATGCAGGGCGTACCGTCGGTGTACAGTGCCGATTTTGCACCGTCCGCCCCCTGCACAACCACGATGCCGGACATATCCGGGAACGCGTAGTCGATCGGCCCGGTCAATCCCTGAGCATCCATCTCGGCTTGATACACGCAGGGAATTACTTCATTGCCGCTCTTGTCACAGTAGCCCCAGTTTCCTGTCTCATCCTGCACAGCGATCAGATCGCTGCCATACATGCAAACGTTCTGATACTGAAAGTCCGTCAGCAGGTTCCCGGCGCTGTCCGCCACTGCATACAGCGCATTTTCGTCCACTGTATATCCCTGGTAGTCATTGTCCCATGCAGCCTGCTGTACCCCGAACAGCGCCGGGGCATCGCTCACCTGCGCCAGCGGTGTGCCGTCAAATTCAAAGTTCCCCAGCAGCTCATAATAGATTTGGCCATCCGCTGTGTAGATCCACCGGTTCATAAACACGCAGCTGTCTCCTGCCTGGACCTCCATATCCGCGCCATTGGCCTGCAGCTCGGCGTTTATCTCATTGCACTTTTTCTTTAAAACCTCAAAGTCGCTGTTATAATAAGATTCGTCCAGCCATACGGAAAGTTCACTTCCTCCAAACAGATAGGGCATCTGCTGCGCCTCGTCCTGTAGAATCACACTGCCCGTGTCGGAATCAAACAGGCTCCACCGCTCGCCGGTTCGAACGGCATACATGCCATCTGCTTCATTCCGGCCTGCCGTATGGTCCCATTCAGAGTACAGCGGTATCATTGCATCAAAGCTGTAGGCCGGTTCCACCTTCCACAAGTCGGTGTCTTCCGCCCCTACAGGTGTTTCCGTCGCCGCGGGGGCGGCTTCCGGGGGGATTTCGGTCATCTCCGAAGTTTCCGGGGTTGTGGTTTCCTCCGATGCCGCTGCAGGTGCGGCCGCACTGCAGCCGGCCAGTGCAGCGGCTGCCATCAGGCAGGACAGGGACATGATCTTTTTTTTCATGGTGATGTATCTCCTTTGTTTTTTTGTTTGCTTACAAATGCACTATAGGGGCATGGGTCTGGAAAATTAAAGAAATGCAGATATTTTTTACGGGACGGGGGAGATATTATGACATCATGTCATAATATCTCCCCTTGTCTTTTTAATCCAATACGCTGCACCGTATTTTCCCTGTTTCATCTCCAGCAAGAACCTGTACAGCGGCACATCCTCGATGGTCACGCCGTCCTCTTCCCCTATGCGTTCTGTAATAATAAAAATGCGCCGGTAATAGGACTTTCATTATTTCGCTGTGTCCTCTTCCCCGCACTCTCGAAGGAACCGCAGCGCCATTGTTGTCAGGCCAAGATAGTAGCCATTATAGCTTGACCGCTCCGTTCCATCGTAGTAGGTGTATTGTTCAATATGCTGTAAAAGCTTCTCCTTCAGCTTCCGTTTTGCGATGAGCTGGATTGCCCACCTTGCATCAAAATGATCTTCCTCTTCGTTGTAGAGCATACACAGTGCAAGATAGGTGTAGGTCAAAAGAAGTTCATGATCCTCCGGATACTCGTCAAAGTAGCTTACTGCTTTATTCTTTACCTCAAGCAGTTCCTCTGCATTTGCTTCCTTACTGAATTCTGCTGCTGTCCATATGAGCCGACTCATGCTCTCCTTGACGCGCATTCGTTCATTATATTTCTTGAGCCAATCTGTGTCCTCATCCGTCGTGTGCCATCGATTTCCGTCATAATAGCTTACGCATGTGTAGTTCTCAAAGCCGCCTGCAAATTCCACGATATAACGACAATCTTCCTTGAGCTCAAAGTGCAGTATAAAATCTGTATCTGAGTAGTTTCCAATATCTTCACCGTACTCATAAACAATATTTCTGATAGCTGAGATAGGAAACAGCTTTGTGAATGACAGCATAAGAAATTCATCCTCGCCGGGTGTCTGATGAATCCATAGCTCTTTTATTTCATTTGTTTTCTCGCTGATTTCGAAAGCCCTATCAGGCCCGACGATCTCCAGAATCTCATGCAGGCGCTTAAGCAGCTCTTCCTTTGTCATAATGGCTCCTCCTTTATATTGTTAAGCTATCTTTTTAATATCAATACGTCGTATTTTGCGATTTTTTATTATTATAGCAATTGTATTGCGGGCGATCAAGTCAATAAATTTATTTCTTCTGTAGCGTTTTCTCCCTATATCTACACACAAAAAAGCAGCCCCCACC
Source organism: Subdoligranulum sp. APC924/74 (assembly GCF_003324125.1). Taxonomy (NCBI): domain Bacteria; kingdom Bacillati; phylum Bacillota; class Clostridia; order Eubacteriales; family Oscillospiraceae; genus Subdoligranulum; species Subdoligranulum sp. APC924/74. The sequence continues at coordinate 25,172 of NZ_PSQF01000030.1, forward strand.
CGGCAGAGGGGAGGTAGCTCTGCTGCCGGGTGGGGACTGCTACGCTGCCTCGCAGCATGCTACAGGCATCAGACCTGGCAGCCTGATGCGCTGATAGGCTGCGCAGGGACGAGCTGTCAGACCTCGTTAGTGAGGGAGCTCAAGTCACCCGTGCAGTGATAAGAATGGCTGTTGATTGGAATACCAGCGGGCCGGAGGCTCACCGCTGAGAGAAGCTCTGTCTGTTTTGCTTCTGTAGCTTTATTATAAGCGAAGGCAGCGAAATTACAAAGCCAGGTGGAGATAAAAAACGAGCCGCTAGCGTTGCATAGAAACTTTTTGTGCGCCGGCGCTGCAGCCCTAATTTTTACAGCCCTCTTTCTCTTATCTATTGAACTTTTCTTACCGCTTATGCTATAATAAAGTTATATCCTTAAGGTTATAACCTTGTGGTTTTAACTTTTTCTCGATTTTGGAGGTTTTTATGGTAAAACTGGACTATGAGCGGCTCAAAGCCATCCGTCTGGAGCAGGACATTACCCAAAAGGAGCTTGCCCAATCTACCGGCGTGAGCCTTTCCACCATCAAGCAGATTGAAACCGGCCGCAGTTCGACAGACCTTGAAAACATCCAAAAGCTGTGTACTTATCTGGATGTTGACATCAACGAAATCTACCACCCCGACTACCACGATACCAAGGTGCTCTGCATGCTCAACAACAAGGGCGGCTGCGGCAAGACCAGTCTTTGCGGCGGTATTGCTACGTCGATGGCCGAGCTGGGGCTGCGCATCCTTGTCATCGACGGCGACGGTCAGCGCAACCTGTCCAGCAGCTTCGATATGCCCCGCAGCGAGAAGAACTTCGGCGCGGCGGTACTGGCGGAGCAGGATTTGAACGGCTACATCCAGCCCACCAAATTTGAGAATATCGACATCATCGTGGCCGATGTTTCGATGGGTACGCTGGACATGGCGCTGTTTACCAAAATCAGCCGCGAGAACATCGTGCGCAGCATCCTGCGCCCCGTTGTCGAGCGCGGCTATTATGATTATATCCTCATCGACACGAACCCGAATCTGTCGCTGCTGAACTTCAACATCGTGAACGCCTCCAACTATGTGCTGATCCCCGCCCAGCCCGCCAGCTTTGATTTGGACGGCCTGGCCGTGGTGCTGCAGTTTGTCGATGGCATCAAACCGTACAACCCGACCTTGCAGGTGGGCGGCATCATCATCAACCGCTACGATGCCCGCAACCGCCTGATCACCGAGGCGGCCATGGACCAGCTGCGGGAAAGCTACAGCGCCCTTCTGTTTGAGCAGATCATCCGGGTGGACAGCCGCCTGCAGAACGCCCAGTGGGAGAACCGCCCCGTGCTGGACTACGCGGGCAGCGCGCGTATCTCGAAGGAATACCGCGCCCTGACGAAAGAAATCCTAAAGCGTTGCGTTTGAGAAAGGCGGTAATACTGTATGGCTTTAAAAAAACGGACCGTCGTCTCCCCTGCTGCCGGTGCGGTGTCTCTCCCCTCTTTGATGGCCGATTTGCCCGGCACACGGCGGCTGGAGGAGGTTCCGCTGGACAAGCTCTCCCCTGCCCCGGCTGCCTGGAACTTTTATGCGCCGCTCCCCGACGACAAGCTGCTAGAGCTGATCGAGAGCATCCGGGCCAACGACCTGCTGCACCCCATTGTGGTCTGGAAGCAACCGGACGGCGCGCTGATGATCCTCTCCGGCCACAACCGCGTGCGGGCTTACACTGCCCTGTTGGAAAAGACCGGCGAGGACAAATATCGCCGCATCCCTGCCACCGTGCTGACGGATATCACCACCGACGAGGCGCACGAGATCGTGGTGGATTCCAACTATGTGCAGCGCGTGCTGACGCCGTCGGAGAAGGCGCGGAGCATCTCCCAGAAGTATGCCCTGGCCGGGCGCAAAAAGCGCAGCAGGAACGGTGTGCGCAAATCAAAGTATGAACAGATCGGCGAAGAATACAACCTCTCCGCCCGCCAGATCGCGCGGTATGTGCGGCTGGGCAGTCTGGACGGCAGCCTGCTCAAGCTGCTGGACGGCGGCAAGCTGCCGCTGACAACGGCGCTGCGGCTCGTGGACTTTCCTGCCGAGAGCCAGAAGTATCTGGCCGCCCGCCATGCCGACGAGCTGGCAGGCCCCAAAATGGCCAGGCTGACCGCCGCCATGACCCCGGAACAACTGGATGCCGCCCTGCAGGCAGAGCCGCAGACCGTGCGGGTCAGTGTCACCGTCCCCGCCGCGCTGGAGGAGGATTTCCGCCGCATGGTTGCCGCGTGGGTCAAGGCGCACGGCTGAGATATTATGACATCATGTCATAATATCTCATTTTCATCAACCCTGTATTTACAGGATATTATGACACCATGTCATAATATCTTTTTGCCAAGGAGGCTGACTGTGCCCAAAAAAAAGCAAGCTCTGCCCACGCCCAAGGCAAAGCTTTATACCGAGGACGCCGCCCTGCTGGTGCCCATCTTTCAGAAGGAGCCGTTTATCACCTTTCAGGAATTGCAGGATAAATACGGCGATATTCTGACCGACCAGCAGATTTACCGCGGTCTGCTCGGAACGTTTGCCCCCTACGTCAGCGAGCGCCGGGAGGAAGCCTTTCAGGAGCAGCTTTTACAGGCCAAGCAGGCCGCGCTGCAATTGGAGATCATTTCCCACCCGGTCGGCGGCAGTCTGACCATGCCGGAGACAGAGGTCCGGTCACTGGCAAGGACATCCTTCAACAGCATGCTGGACGGTATGCCGGCCGGCATGGCCTGTTACATTACCTGCGCGGTAAACGCCATGTATGCGGGCGATGTGTCCGACCTGAAAAACGAACCACTTTCCGAGCGGATGCTGCTTTCCAGTGCGAACCAGGGCCCCCTGGAAAAATACAGCATGCAGACGGACTCCATCTTCCGCAACCTGCCCAAGCTGCTGCCGGAGGAGGAAAACGAGGTCTACGTCGGCAAAAGCGCCGGGAAAAACGTGTCCACCATCGTGACGATGGATTTTCCGAAAACCATCGCGTTGGATGGCGGCGGCAGCCTGACGAACTTTGATAAAGCCATCTTAAACGGCGTTTCCTCGCTGCTGATCGCGGGAACGATTTATTTCACCGTCCCGATGCTGTACCGCGCCATGATCGGTAGTGAAAACCCCAGTATGCGGGAAGAGGCCGTCCAGACCATTCGGGATCGACTGGAATTTATGCGGCACTCCACCATCACGCTGGACTGCACCGAGGAGGCTGCCGCCCACTTCATCAAAGAGGGGCAGAATTTGCAGAGCCTGACGCTCTCGCAATATCTCTTGCCGATGAACCGGATGAACGCTGTGCTCAACGGGCGGGAGGTCGAGGCGTACTTTCTCATCGACACGCCGCCGCTGTTCCAGTACGCATCCAGCAAGCGGCAAATTTCTCTTGTGGATATGGACCTTTTGAACGTGCATTTCGCAGAGGACTCTCCGCTGGCCGGGGCAAGCCTGAACAACACCCCCGCCATCATTGTGCTGAAGAACTACCTGCTGACCCGCATTGAGGGCATGAAGAACCCAAACAACCGTCTGCAAAGCCGAAAGATTTTGTTCACATCCATCTACGAGGAGCTCGGCGAGCCGTCGCCCATCAAGCAGCGCCGCCAGCGCCTGCGCAACTACACCGAGATATATCTCGAGTATCTGACCCAGCAGAACTACATCAGCGGGTACAGCTTCACCCGCACCGGGCGCGTTGTGGACGGGGTAGAGATCGTGCTGGACCGCACCACCCGCAGGCCCGCGCCAACGCCCGAGCTGACTTTGCCCGATGAAACGAACAAGGGCCGCTTCAAGCAAAAACCACGCAAACGGAACGTGATACGATAGCTGCGATTTTAAAACCACAACTGATGACCAAAGGCAGCCTTACTAAAGCCACATTTGATGACCATAACTGCTTCACCAAAGCCACAAATGATGACCACCAAAGCTACATCTGATGACTGCCAAAGCCACAAATGATGACCCAAGCACCCCGCAAAACCCCTGCTTTTTCACATTTCAGCGGTAAATTTTCGCTTTTTCAAAAGTGCTGTATGTACTGTAAGTACTGTATGATATCTTTCCCTTTTTTACAGGGAGGAAAAGATACAGTTTTCCCTGTAAGAGGAGAAGTTTTCGTATGAGAAAAACGGATGCCAAAACCTTAAAAAGCTGCCTGCCTCAATGGCTGCGGGAGCACGGGCTGCCCCTGCATAAGCCGTTCGCCTGCCTGAACCCGGCGCACCAGGACGCACACCCTTCTATGGGGTACAATGAGAAAAATCAGACGGTGCACTGCTTTGCCTGCGGCGCGACCTACGATATTTTTGACTTAGTGGGGCAGGAAGAAAATCTGACGGATTTTCCTTCTAAAATGAAAGCCGTCAACCGGCGCTACGGCGGGGGCGAGGTCATCCGGGTCACGGCGAAGCCGACACGGGTTTTTCCTTATAAGGAAAGAGTGGGCAGACCCGACCCCTACTTTACCGGGCGCGGCTTGTCCGATGAAACGGTACGGCGGTTTGGGTTGGTGGTCGAGAATGGGTATGCGGTGTTGCCGGTCTTTGTGGACGGGGTCTGCCGCAGCGTTTGCCGCCGCGCCATTGACCCGGCTGTTGAACCGCGCTACCAGAACAGCCGCGGGGCGATGCAGC
>NZ_PSQF01000031.1:0-29646 GCF_003324125.1 Subdoligranulum sp. APC924/74
TGGAATTGTTTTTCGTGATTTTCCATCACGTTTAAGGTTCCACAAGTTTCAGTATTGTTCAATTTTCAAGGTCCTGCGCTGTTTGAAACAGCTTATTTATTTTACTTCATCAAGTCCTGTTTGTCAAGTACTTTTTTGAAATTTTCTTAAACAATCTTTTCAATCAGCCGCTGTCTTTCGGACAGCTTTATTAGGATACCACATCAGGTTTGATTTGTCAACAGCTTTTTTGAGGTTTTCCAAATTTTCTGATGCTACTTTGTCCAGCCAGGCGTCCCCTATTGGATATCGCCTGTGCTATTCAAAGTGGTGTTATTTTAGCACATGCAAGTGTCCTCGTCAAGGGCAAAACGTGCAGAAGTCATACTTTTGTCGAATCGCACAGTTTTTATGGCTCCGAATTGGAAAAACAGCCATCATTTTGTGTTTTCTTATTCGCTTGTCAGTTCTTTGCGCATCCATTTCAAAATCTTCCGTTCGCGGCGCGATATCTGTACCTGGGTAGTACCAAGGATTTGTGCCGTTTTACTTTGGGTTTTGCCCGCATAAAAGCGCAGGCGGATGAGCTGCCGGTCGGATTCATTCAGTCGTTTCAATATTTCCGCCAAACTGATTCGTTCCGCCAATACTTCTTCCGGTGAATCCACCGGGATATCCCATTCTCTTGTTCCGTCCTCATCATCCGCCGGGGTCAGGGAGACAACCGGCATAGCAGCCTGAATGGATACCGCCACCTGCTCCGGCGTTGCCCCCAGGTTTTGTGCCAGCTGTGCCACGGTTGGCTCTGCGCCGGTCAGCTTCATCAGGCGTTCCCGTTCCGCTGTCACTTTTAATCCAAGTTCTTTGATCGAACGGCTGACCTTAACAGTTCCCCCGTCCCGGAACAGCTTTTTGATCTCACCCAAGATGACCGGCACCGCATAGGTGGAGAAACAGACCCCGCGGTCCGGGTCAAACCCATCGCACGCTTTGACAAGCCCCAGGCAGCCCGCCGAATACAATTCTTCGTATTCGATGCCGCGGCCTGTAAAGCGGCCAGCACAGGAATGTACAAGGCCAAGGTTTTTCTGGATGAACTCCGTGCGCGGTAATGTGGTAAAAAGTGCGGTGGGATTTGCGGTTGCCATATCAGCTGCCTCCCTGCAATCGGGAACGAACATCTGCCCTGCCACTAGGCGTTGATTCGTTCCGGTTTTAGCGGGCATATCCGCAACGGTCAACAGATTCCACTCTGCTGTACTGGCTGATTCTGCCCTATGTAGGAGCGCACACGCCAAAACTCACCGGGAATCCAGGTGACGGCTCATGGTAACGCGTGTTCCCCGTCCCGGCGCAGAGGATACATGGACCCGATCCATAAAGCTCTGCATTACCGCAAAACCCAGGCCCGCGCGCTCGTCCGGGTTGCCGGTGGTATACATTGGCTCCATTGCCTTGGCAACGTCCGGGATACCAACGCCTTTATCCGATATGGTAATGCGCACATTGCCGCCCTCATACAAAACAGCCGTCATCGTAATGGGGCCGACGGTATCCGGATAGGCATGGACGATGCAGTTGGTGACAGCTTCTGACACGGCCGTTTTGATATCTGCCAGCTGCGGCACGGTCGGGTCCGCCTGGGCCAGAAACGCCGCAAGTGCCGCACGGGAAAAACTTTCGTTGACGCTGCGGCTGGCAAAGGTCATTTTGACCTGATTCAGCATTTTCATGATGTGACCTCCCCCACGATCAAACGTAATGGATATGCGCCAGGTCCAGCATGCGGCGCACGGTATCCGGTGCGTTTTGCACAACAAGCCGCCCACCCAGGCCGGACATCTGGCGCCCGCGGCCCAGAATCAGCCCCACACCGGAGGAATCCATAAAAGTAACGCCGGAAAAATCCATCGTCAGCAATTCCGGCATGCGGGCATCGATCTGCGCATCAATTTCACGCCGTAGGGCCTGCGCGGCATGGTGGTCGATCTCACCGGTCAGGTAAGCCGCCAATGTTCCCTGCGCCGGAACAAAACAAACTTTCGCCAAGGGGGTTGTCCACCTCTTTCATTTTTGGTAATAGCAGCAAAAAGCGCCCTGCTGCTGGGGTATGTTCCCAGTATACAGGGCGCTGTGCGCATATTTTGTTGGAATTGGGGTTACTTTTCCGCTTCTTTGAGCAGCAGCGGACGGGCCTGAGCAGCAAGGTAAAGGCTGCCGCACACCACCACACCAGCCAGGTTGTTTTCATCGGCGTAATCCACCGCAAGGCGGATGGCCTTTGCCACGCTGGGGGCGGCTTCGGCATCCATATGGTACTTGGCTTCCTCCTCCAGTTCTTCTGCCGTCATGGCGCGGGGGCTATCCGGCGTGACGGTAAAGACCTTCTCAAAGCAGGGGGCCAGGTTTTCCAGCATTTTGCTGTGATCCTTATCTTTCAGCAGGCCAAGGACCGCCACAAGGTTGCCGTCATATCCGGCTTCTTTCAGAGTTGCAGCAAGGGCTGCGGTACCATCGGCATTGTGGCAGCCATCCAGCAGCAACAACGGGTGGCGGCGCATGACCTCGATCCGTGCGGGCATTTTGGCATCCCGCAGACCGGTTTCAATCGCTTCATCGGGGATCTCGTAATGGTATTCCCGCCAGAGGGCCAGGGCAATTTCCACCGCCATAGCGGCATGGTTGGCCTGATGCTTGCCGGGGAATTGCAGCAGAGCACGATAGCCGCCGTAATCAACATAGTTTTCCAGCGGGCGGCACTTGAGCTGCTGCAAATCGGCGGTATCCGGCACCACCAGCGAGGTATGCGCGTTGGCCGCGGCGGTCAGCAGCGGGCCCATGGCCTCCTCCGGCTGCTCGGGGTAGCAGACAACCACGCTACCCTCTTTGATGATACCGGCTTTTTCGGCGGCGATCTCGGCAAGGGTATCGCCCAAAATTTCGGTATGATCCATGCCGATACGGGTAATGGCCGCAACCAGCGGCGCGGGGATGACATTGGTGGCGTCATAGCGGCCGCCAAGGCCGGTTTCCACCACGGCAAAATCACACTTCTGGCGGGCAAACCAGAGGAAGGCAATGGCGGTAACGGCTTCAAACTCCACCGGGCCTTCCCCGCCCTCAGCGATGATGGCATCAGCAGCATCCAGCACTTTCCGGGTCAGGCTGGCCAGGGTGCGCGGGGACATCATCTGTCCATTGATCTGAAAACGCTCCCGAAAATTGAGAACATACGGACTGATGGTAAGGCCCGTTTTGTAGCCCGCATGGGTCAGGATAGAAGATGTCATAGCGGCAAGGGTCCCCTTGCCGTTGGTGCCCGCAATATGGATGCACTTAAACTGCTTTTCCGGGTTTCCAAGGTGGTCCAGCAGTGCCTGCATACGCTCCAGGGATGCGCCGCTGCGGGGCAGGCGCGGCAGGGCGTGCAGGGCTTCAATCGCCTGTTGTTCTGTCATAAATATTCTCTCCTATCTGGGCTTTCGGGACGGTCATCCGCTGTGTTGATCCGGTCGGCGCGCTGCTGTCGCAGCAGCTCGGCCCGTTCGGCACGCAGGCGGCGGTTTTCTTTTTTCATGGCATGGAAAGAGGTCAGCCCGCGCACGATGAGCAGCAACAGCAGGGCCACGAACAAACCGGCAATCACACCGCCGAAGTCGATCCACACATCCCGCACGGACGAAGTGCGGCCCGGCACATACAGCTGGATGGTTTCATCCAGCAGCGCGGTCGCCATGCCGCCCAGCATGGGCCAGCTGACATGGCGCACAAAACGGCGGGTATAAACCCGCAGGCAGAGCATAAGCAGAAAGCCTTCCAGCGTGAACTCTGAAAAATGCGCCAGCTTGCGCACAACATGTTCGCTCAGCGGGCCGATATTGAGATGTGCCAGAATGGCATTGATTTTTTGCATGACCTCATGGCTGCGGGCCGACGAGATGGAGCTGGTTTCCAGCGAGTTATGAAAGATAAACAGAATGCACCAGACCAGCGCAATGGTAAAAATGATCCGGAACGCAATCAGCCACGGGCTGGTGTGTTTGTGGGCAAGGGTGGTTTCGTCCATATATTCCATATGTTACCTCCTTTGCAGCAGAATACATTGGGCACAACCGGGCTTGCGGGAATGATTCCCACCCGGCTGTGCGTTTGATTATACCATTCCGCACCGGATATGGCAACAGCCCCCGCCGGGCGGCAGGGGCTGAAACTTGTAAACTTTTTACACCAGATGGATATTACCGCTTACTGGATGAAAGCATCATGGATGGCGGCAACAGCACGGTCAGCATCGGCTTTATCAATGATCACGCTGATCTTGATCTCGCTGGTAGAGATCATATGGATGTTGATGTTCTGGCTGTAGAGAGCTTCAAACATGGTGGAAGCCGTGCCAGGGTGGCTCTGCATACCGGCACCGACAATGCTGACCTTGGCGCAGTCATTGTTGACGGTGATCTTATCAGTGCCAAAGCGGGTCTTGTTGGATTCCAGCACTGCACGAGCGGTTTCAGCTTCGCCCTTGGAGCAGGTAAAGATCACATCCTTGCAGCCAGCGCTGCCGGAAGACTGCAGAATGATATCCACGTTGATGTTTTTCTGTGCCAGCAGGCTGAACACCTTGAAGGACATACCCGGCACATCGGGAACTTCCAGGATCGAAACAACAGCGACGTCCTCATCTTTTGCAACGCCTTTGATCAGCATACCTTCCACTTTGGTTTCCTCCTTAACAACGGTGCCGGGCACCGGATTGATGCTGGACAGAACTTCCAGCTCGACGCCATACTTTTTGGCAAGTTCTACACTGCGGTTGTTGAGCACCTGTGCACCCAGGGATGCCAGTTCCAGCATCTCGTCAAAGGTGATCTCCTTCAGGCGGGTAGCCTTGGGAATCTTGCGTGGGTCGGCAGTATACACACCTTCCACATCGGTATAGATCTGGCAGCGGTCTGCATGCAGAGCGGCTGCCAAGGCAACGGCGGAAGTATCGCTGCCGCCGCGGCCCAGGGTGGTGATATCATCCGAACGGTTCAGTCCCTGGAAACCAGCTACAACTACCACGCGGTTGCGGGCCAGCTCACTTTCCACACGCTCGGTGTTCAGGCGCTTAATGCGGGCTTTGGTGTAAGCGCGGTCGGTGTTGAAGCCGGCCTGCCAGCCGGTCAGGCTGACGGACGGAACACCGATTTCCTGCAGCGCCATGGCCAGCAGCGAGATGGAAATCTGCTCGCCGGTGGCCAGCAGCATATCCATTTCGCGGTGGGACGGATCACTGGTGATCTCGGCCGCTTTGGTAATCAAGTCATCGGTGGTATCCCCCTGGGCAGAAACAACAACAACAACATCGTTGCCCTGGTTGCGGGTGTTGGCCACAATGCGCGCAACATTAAAGATGCGGTCACGATCCTTGACCGAGGTACCGCCGAACTTTTGTACGATAAGACCCATAAAGACCTCTTCCTCCCTGTTCCCTTATTCCACCGTTGCGCCTGTGTTATCGGGCAGCAGGCGGTAAACGGTAAAATGCTTTAGCTTTTCGCTCTGCGGCAGAGCTTCCTGCGCGCGGGCAAAGAATTCCTGATCGTCACGCGGGACAACCGCCATAATGGTGGGACCCGCGCCAGAAATATAAACAGCCAGCGCGCCCAGGTCCTGCGCCAGTTCAAACATTTCGTCCCCGCCGTCGATCAGGGGCAGGCGGTATTTCTGGTGCAGGGAATCCTTGGTTGCCACGCCAAGCAGGCTGTAATCGCCATCGCAGAACGCGGCGGTAGCCAGCGCGGCGCGGGACAGATTATACACGGCGTCCTTATGGCTGACCATATCCGGCAGCGCGGCGCGCGCCTTGGAGGTCAGCAGGCGGAAATCCGGTACAAAAGCGGCAAATGCCAGCTGTTCATCGATGTTCTTTTTTACGCTGTAAACCTGGCCTTCGTCATACACACTGGTAACAAAGCCGCCCAGCATGGCGGGGGCCACGTTATCGGGGTGGCCCTCAATGGCGGTGGCAAGGGTCAGCATCTGGCGGCTGGTCAGCTTGTTGCCCAGCAAAGCGTTAGCACCCAAAATGCCCGCCACAATGCAGGCAGAGCTGGAACCCAGGCCGCGCGCCATGGGAATATCATTGCGCTGGGTAATGCGCAGGCCGCGCAGCGGAATGCCCAGCTGGTCATACACAGCGCGGGCGCTGCGGTAGACCAGGTTGTTTGCCCCGGTCGGCACATGGGTGCCATCCACCGAAGAAATGCGGATGCGGTCACATTCCTCAAAGGTAAACGCGTTGTGCATGGAAAGCGCAAGGCCAAGACTGTCAAACCCGGCGCCGACATTGGCGCTGGTTGCCGGTACAGTTACGGTAATCATGTTATGTGCTCCCTTCCCTGCCGGGGCTTATTCCGGCAGCTTTTTCAGCACAAGCGCCAGGCGGCCGCCCAGAACTTTCAGCTTGGCTGCCACAGCCTCCAAGTCCGCAGCCGTGGCAGCTTCGATCAGGTACGCGGCAGAATCGCCATAGTCAAACACCAGCTTGCCGGGACCGGCCACATTGGGCAGCGTAGCGGCGGGCACGCCCACGGTGCGGATGTAATAAGAATACTTGGCGGTATCCATCAGCTGGTGATCCAGCTTTTCGGCGGGCTTCCAGAACAGACTGTCATGGATCTTGCTGCCGTCCTTCAGGGCATCGATCACATCGGCCACAACGGCGCTGGCGGTGGGCAGCTTGCCGGCGCCCTTGCCATAGAACACAACATCGCCCAGCATATCACCCTGCATCAGCACAGCGTTAAACACATCGTTCACGCCCGCCAGCTGGTTGGACTCCGGCACCAGCATCGGCTCCACACCGGCGCTGAACGCATCGGCTGCGCCTTCAGGGTTTTCATGGTACCAGGCGATCAGCTTGATGGCGCAGTCCAGCTGCTCAGCAGCTTTTACATCCTCCACGGTCACATCGCGGATGCCGCGGGCGGGGATGTTATCCGGGTAAACATGATGCCCGCAGGCCAGGCTGCTCAGGATGGCGATCTTGCGGCAGGCATCACGGCCATCCACATCGTCGCCGGGATCCTTGGTTTCGGCATAGCCCAGCTGCTGGGCAATTTTCAGCGCGGCATCAAAGCCCATGTTTTCGCGCTTCATCTTGGTCAGCATAAAGTTGGTGGTTCCGTTCACAATGCCCTGGATCTGGCTGATCTGGTTTGCGGCAAGGCACTGGTGCATGGGAGTAATGATGGGGGTACCGCCACCCACGCTGGCTTCAAACAGAAACGCTGCTTTATGCTCCCGTGCAAGAGCCAGCAGCTCTGCGCCATAGGTGGCAACCATCTCCTTGTTGGAGGTACACACGCTGCGGCCGCTTTCCAGGCACTGGCGCACATACGGATAAGCAAAGCGGGTGCCGCCGATGGTTTCCACAACGACCTTGACTTCCGGATCGTTCAGGATCACATTGATATCTTTCACAAACAGCGCTGCGTCCGGAGAATCAGAAAAATCACGCACATCCAGGATGTACTTGACCTCCACCGGCTCACCCGCGCGGCGGGCAATGGATGCGGCGTTGCGGCGGCAGACTTCCAGCACACCGCTGCCGACGGTGCCGAATCCCATGATTGCAATTTTAGCCATACTATACTCCCCTTGTTCCTTATGCGGCTGCCCGCATCCGGTATTCCGTTCTGTGCGCCTTGGCGGCGTGTGTTCACTTTCAGGTTCCGCGGTGCACTTCCACCACAAACGACTGACGGGCCAGCCGGGTCAGCATTTCCTCAACGGTCATCTGCATGGTTCCGGTGCGCACGGTAACTTCCACCTGCGCGGTACCATTTTCCGGCCGGGACTGGGTGATGGTAACAACCGATGCACCCGCTGCCGAAATACCGGAAAGCAGGCTTTGCAAAGCGCCGGTTTTATCCAGCAGGGTGGCGATCACGGTAATGGCCTCGCGGCCGGTTTCGGCGTCAAACACATAGTCCTTGTACTTATAGAACGCACTGCGGGAAATGCCCGCCTGACGCGCTGCCGTGGAAATATTGCTCACGCTGCCGGAAGCCAGAAGCTCCTTGGCCTGCAGTACCTTAAGGAACACATCCGGCAAAGCGGAGCTATCTACCAACAAAAAACGGCGCTCGCCCATGTTGTTTCCCTCCTATGTACATGTGTATTCACAACGGGGATAATCATACCACAAGTGTGCGCGGCTTGCAAGCATTTTAGAAAAAATGTTGTGTATTTGAGCATGATGCACAACTGGCCTGTTGGTGCGGTGGAATCTTCCCGTGCTTTTATCTGTTTTTATGCGGTGGAAGTATGTCCTTCATTCGTGCACGTGCATTTGATACGCTTCTGCCCGCCTTATTAAGGCCGCAAAAGGGCAGTGCATTTTCTCCTCATCCGCATGGTTCTCGCTGCTGCCATTATAGCATGTCCTCCATTCCAATACAACAAACGGGCACAGCAGCTTTGTAAACTGCTGTGCCCGATCTAGCTTATTGAATTTTCAGACTATTGGAACTTTACGCGATCAGCCTGCCGCCGGGTCCAGCGTGTTCACGCTGGGGTCGGTCAGGGTGGAATAGCTGTCATCCGGCAGGTTGTCCTCAGTATAGTAGCCGGTCTCACCACCGCCGGATACGATCGCACCGGTGGAGGTGCTGAACTGCTTCTGCACAACGGAGTCATCATAATAGAAGTCCTTGGCAGGCTTATCGGCCTGGGCAGCTTCCATATACCGCTTAAAGGCGCGCTGGGTCGGTTTACCGTTGTTGCCCAGGGTGCCATCCACACCCCACATGCTGTAAGGCTTATCATAGCCCCACCACACAGCGGTGGAATAGTATGGGGAAACACCGGCGAAGGTATAGTCCTTAAAGTCGCTGGTCGTACCTGTCTTGCCGATGGTATCAATGCCCTCGGTTTCCGGCTTCATGCCGTTTGCCGTACCGGGCTTTTTCCACACGTTGCTCAGCAGACGGTTCATGATGGTAGCGGCTGCAGGGTCAATGGCCTGCACGGTGGTAACGCGCTTGCTGTTATCCAGGTACAGGTTGCCGTCCGAGTCATAGATCTCGGTCCAGTAGTGCGGGGTGGTAAACTTGCCGTCATTGAAAATGGAGTAAGCGCCAGCCAGCTCCACAACCGTCAGGCCTTGGCTCTGGGAGCCCAGCACCAGAGGCGCCAGGTCAACGTCATGTTCGGGATCCAGATAGGTGCAGTTGAGGGTATCATGCGCAAAGCTGAACAGCTCTTCCGCACCGACATAGGAACCGATCCAGACCGCAATGGTGTTGTAAGAGCGGCGCAGTGCATCATACACCAGCATGGTGGCACCATCGCCGCCTGCGCCGCCATAGTTGGTGGGCCAGTCGCGCCACACATCATCGCGGGACTGGTTGGCTGCATTATACTTGTCAGTAGAAAGGCCAAGCTTCAGGCAGCGGTCGGTATCCAGCACCTGATGGTCGCTCTTGAGGTAATACGGCGTATCCGCCATGGGCGAAGAATAGTTGATGATCTTGCTGTCCACTGCCAGGCAATAAGCAGCAATGGGTTTCATGGTGGAACCGGTCTGGTGGGGCAGCGTGGCGCGGTTGGTGCCGCGGTCTACTTTCTTTTCGCCCAGGCCGCCAACCAGGGCAACGATCTCGCCGCGGTGGCCATCCTCCATGCTGATGGACGCCATAGCCGCCTGGGTGCGCACGCTTTCATAGAAGATCAGGTTGCCGTTGTCATCCTTGCTGGTTTTCAGGGTGGTGTTTTCCTTATCGGCATAGACCGGCACATCATCGTCCGTGAACACAGAAGAGCCGTCCGGGTTCAGCGGCAGGCCGCTCTCGTCATAGGTAATCTCGCTGTCCGCCGGGATACCGGAAGAAACCTCTTCCTCGTGCCACAGGGCCGGGAAGAGCTCGCCGTCGCCGGTGTCCTCGTTCAGCATGACCTGCTCCATGGCAGACTGTGCTTTCTGGTCCAGGGTAGAGTAGATGCGCAGGCCATCGGAGAAGATCTTATCCTGTGCTTCGGCACGGGTGCAGCTTTCCTGCTCCATGATTGCCTGGGTGACATCCGCAAACAAAGCGTCGTCAAAATAAGAGTTGCGGGAAGTACGGGTGACCTTTTCGGTGGCCGATTTGCTCTCGGCCAGGGTGATGGGTTCCGCCTGTGCAGCAGCGCACTCTTCATCAGTAATATATCCCTGGTTGCGCATCAAAGCCAGAACATGGTTGCGGCGCTTGAGCAGATTTTCCGGGTTGGTAGCCGGGTTAAAGCTCTTGGGATTCTTGGTGATGGAAGCCAGCTCGGCGCATTCGGCCAGGCTCAATTCCTCCACGCTCTTGCCAAAATACTCCTGCGCGCCGGCTTCCATGCCATAGATGGTGCCGGTCAGCGGGATGGTATTGAGGTAAGCTTCCAGGATGGTTTCCTTGCTGTAGCGGTTACAAAGGCCCAACGCGCGGAAAATCTCGCGCACCTTACGCAGAATGTCCTGTTCACTATCACCGGTCAGGTTTTTGACCAGCTGCTGTTCCAGCGTGGAAGCGCCCTGCTTGGAGCCAAGCAGCGCGTTTCCGGTAAACTCGTTCAGGGCAGCGGCAATGGTGCGCTTGACGTTGATGCCGGGCTCGCTGCGAAAATCCTTATCCTCAACGGCGATGACCGCATTCTGCAGGTTTTCCGGCATGGCCGAAATATCGCGCCAGATGCGGTTATTTTCGCCAGCAAAGGTGTTCACCTCGTTGCCGTCGCGGTCATACACAATGGAGGTCTGTTTGAGCTTCTGCTCATCCAGGTCCAGCTTGCCGTCCGGGTCCTCGGTCACCTGCACCACATACAGCGAAAGCAGCACCGCACCGGCGCTGGCCGCCATGACGCAAACGCACAGCAGGCAGCCAATGAACCGCATGATGGTGCCGAATATACTGCGGCGTGGCTTATTTTTTTTCTTTTTTCCGTTTTTCTTTCGGGCGGAAGTTGCGGCTGTTTCCGGGCTTTTTGCACTTTGCATGGAAATGTGCCGTTCCTGTTTGGGGTCTATGGGGACCGCCTCCTTTGGGATAATTGCGGCAGGCGCGGAGCCTGCCTGCGCCTGCACTGATACGCGGCCGCACAGCGCGGTCACGCAGATGGGCATAAAGCCATAGAATGAATTATATCACAAAGTATTGCCAAAAGTACAGTAGCAGGCAGACAATTTTCACTTTTTTACGGTTTGGTTGCCGCCAAACCGGGCATACTGCTTGCAGGAGCGTACTATTTGATTTGTGAAATTTGCGAATACCACAAAATAGAGGGAGGTTTTTGCCCATGCGTTACCAACTGCCGCGGGGCTATCGCCGCTACCTGCTGGGGCTGGCCATGCTGGCGCTGCTGTGCATTGCCGCAGCCGTAACAGTGTTTTTTGTTCCGGTGCAAAAACAACAGCCGCAGGCGCAATACTTGTTAAAAGATAACGCCGGGCGGCTGGCCCTGTATACCCCGGACGGCACCGGTCCCCTGGCGCAGTACGATGTATACACCCGCCTGCTGCCGGAGCCGGACTGCCTGGCATTGCAGCAGGGCGTGAGCATTTATACCGAAGCCGAATTGCAGCAAAAACTGGAAGATTACGGCCTGTAGCCCCCTTTTACCCTGTCTGCGCTTGTGTTGCCGGGCATTTTATGGTACACTTCTATTTAATAAGGGCAACACCGCACAATTCCCGCCTTGCGGCTTAAGCACCGCTCCGGCAGCTGCGGCACGGCATCTGCGTTGCCAAAATGCTCGATAAGACATCCAGTATTATCTGCGCTTTTGGCTTGGCATCTGCCGCACCTCGCTCGCCGTATCGGCACTTAGAATTATGCGGTATTGCCTAAGATGTGGTAGTGTCCCCTGCGGCAAGCCGCCATCTTGAATGATTGCTGTCATTATATAATGTGTTTATTTTTGTAAGGAGTGTTCTAACTATGACCGAACAGGCAATTCTGGAAGCTGTACAGGAAATTTTCCGCGATAATTTTGACGATGATACCCTGGAAATCACCCGCGCCACCTGCGCTGATGACATTGAGGATTGGGACAGCCTGGAGCAGATCAACCTGCTGACCGCCATCGAGAAAAAGTTCAACATCAAATTCAAGCTGGCCGATGTGCGCAACCTGAAAAACGTTGGCGACCTGCTGGACCTGGTTGCCCGCATGGTGGGTTAAGATGAACCACTACACACTGGCCGAGATGACCCCCGGCCTGAGCGAAAGCTTTACCGTTACCGTAACGGAAGAGATGATGGCCCAGTTTGAAGCCATCACCGGGGATGTTTCCCCCATCCACATGGATGCCGAATACGCCCAAAAGCGCGGCTACCCCGGCCGCGTGGTATACGGCATGCTGGGTGCCAGCTTTTTCTCCACCCTGGCGGGCGTTTACCTGCCGGGCGAACACTGCCTGCTGCACGGCGTGGAGTGCAAGTTCGCCAAGCCGGTTTTCATTGGGGATACTTTGACCATTACCGGCACCGTGGTAAACGTGAGTGAAGCCGTGGCTGAAGCGGAGATCAAGGCTGTTATCACCAACCAGGACGGTAAACGGGTCACGCGCGGCATCATCAAAGCCGGGCTGGCCAAATAAAAGTGAGGGTAACTTCCATGGCATATACATATCTCATCACCGGCGCCACCAGCGATGTGGGCGCCGCACTGATTCGCCACCTGCTGACCGAAGCCCCCGGCGAGGACCGCACCATTCTGGCACAGGGCTGCGGCGATCTGGCCCGGCTGGATGCCTTAGTGCAGCAATTCCCCGGCCGCATTGTTACCTTTGACGCGGACCTTTCCAGCCCCGAAGCGGTGGATGCCCTGTGCGCCCGCTTTGGCAAAGATTTGCCCTGCCCCACCCATTTTGTACACCTGCCGGCCCTGCCGGTGGTGAACGCCAAGTTCAAAGCGTTTGATGAAGCCCGGTTCCAGAAGGACTGGGAGATTCAGGTACATTCCGCCGTCAAGCTGTGCAAGGCGGTGTTGCCCGCCATGCGTAAGGCGAAGTTTGGCCGGGTGCTGTTTATCCAGACCAGCTACACCATTGGCTGCCCGCCCAAAAACACAGCTGCCTATGTAATGAACAAGAGCGCTATCGGCGGGCTGGTGAAAAGCCTGGCTGTGGAGTACGCCCGCTTTGGCATAACGGTAAACTGCGTGGCCCCCAGCATGATGGAGACCCACTTTTTGAAGGATACGCCGGACCTGATCGTGCAGGCTGCCGCGGCAGACAATCCAATGGGCCGCAACGCCACGCCGGAGGATGTTGCCCCGGCCATGGCGTTCCTGTTGAGCGAGGAAGCCCGCTTTATCACCGGCGTTACCCTGCCGGTCACGGGAGGTTCCGCCATTGTCTGACCTTGTGCTGCGTTTAGCCCGCCCCGGCGAGGATGCCCGCATTGCGGACTTTATCAACCAGAATTTTGACATGCGCCTGCCGCTGATCAACCGGGCCGATTTTTACCAGTTCTATTATGCCCACACGCCCGGTGCCGCCCCACAGTTTGCGCTGGCGGAGCAGGACGGCGAAATTCTGTGCGCCGCCGGGTACATTCTGGCCAACCAGAGCGAAACGCCGGACATCTGGGTTTCGGTCTGGGTTGCCGCAAAGGGCCATAACGGTGTGGGACTGGAATTGATGGACGCCCTGTCCGGGCTTTTGAATGCCCGCGTGGTTGCCTGCAACAACATCCGCGCCAACACCTGTGTGCTGTACCACTTTTTGGGCTGGCAGGCCGAGCGCCTGCCGCATTATTACCGCCTTGGCGCACCCGATACAAAGGACTGGCAGCTGGCGGTGCCGGGTCCAAATTCTGCTCCCTTGCCGGTACAGGATGACCTGCCGCTGACCCGTGTGCCGGATGCCGCTGCGCTGGCCGCGCTTGGCCTGCCCCACAGCAGCCACACGCCGCATAAAGATCTCTGGTACTTGCAGCGCCGGTACTTTGCCTACCCGCACCAGAGCTACGATGTGTGGGCGGTGCAGGAAGCCGGTGCCCTGCTGGCTTACGCGATCACCCGCACCATCACAGCTGCCGAGACCGGCTGCGTACCGGTGGTGCGGCTGGTGGATTTTATCGGCGATGATGCTGTTCTGCCCCGCATTGGCGGCGCACTGGACAAGCTGCTGCACGATGCGGGCGCGGAATATCTGGATTGTTACAACGCCGGTATTCCTGCCGCCGTATGGGCCGCCGCCGGGCTGACGGAGCGGTGCGAGGACGATGGGGTCATCATCCCCAACTATCTGACCCCGCCGCTGCGGCAGAACACCGAGTATTATTACTTTACCAACCAGCCGGACGGCTTTGTTCTTTTCAAGGCCGACGGCGACCAGGACAGACCCAACCTGCCCTGTGATTGAGGATAACTGCCATGAAAATTGCATTGGTGACCGGTGCTTCCAGCGGTTTGGGGCGCGAGTTTGTGCGCCAGATTGCGGAGCAGGGCAAAGTGGAAGAAATTTGGGCCATCGCCCGCCGCCGCGACCGGCTGGAAGCGCTGCAATCCATCAGCGCGGTGCCCATCCGGGTGCTGGCGCTTGACCTGACCCGCCCGGGCGATATGGAGTACCTGCGCAACACCCTGCAGGATGAACTGCCGGACATCCGCATTTTGGTCAATGCGGCAGGCATGGGGCGCATGGGCCCGACGGTGGATATTCCCGCCAAAGACAACGACGCCATGATCGACCTGAACTGCCGCGCCGCCGTGGATGTGACCGATGCGGCGTTCCCCTATCTGCACCCAGGCAGTCAGGTACTGGAGATTTGCTCCACCGCGGGGTTCCAGCCCATTCCGGGGCTGAACGTATACGCCGCCACCAAGGCGTTCCTGCTCAGCTACACCCAGACGCTGCATTACGAGCTTTCCCCTGCGGGCATCCATGTTACTGCGGTATGCCCCTACTGGGTCAAGGATACCGAGTTCATTGGCATTGCGGAAAAAGGCGGGCATGGCTTCCGCCATTATCCGCTGGCCAGCCGCAGCCAGGATGTTGTGCGCCGCGCCCTGCGGGACAGCGCGCTGAACCTGCGCGTCAGCACACCGGGGCTGGTGTGCACGCTGCACCGCGCCGCGGCAAAAGTTACCCCCAACCTGCTTTGCCTGCCGCTGGCCGACTGGCTGAGCCACGTTTGACCCAGCCTTACAATACGGAGGAATCCATTATGGAAAAACACCAATACATCTGCCCCAAATGCGGCTGCCAGCAGTATGAATCGGACCGACTGCAGGCCACCGGCGGGAACTTCGCCAAAATGTTTGACATCCAGAACAAAAAGTTCGTCACCATCAGCTGCTGCAACTGCGGCTACACCGAGCTGTACCGCCAGACCGGCGGCGAAGGCTGGGATTTGCTGGACTTTTTGAGTGGGCACTAAAACCGCGGGCATTCCATCTCCCCGCCTGCCGAGCGTTGCAGCAGCCCGGCATCGCCCCGGTACGTTTTCAGCCTATGATTTCTATTTAGGGTGTAATATGTTTTAAGGCCCGATGCGCTTGCATCGGGCCTTAAGTTTTTATTTGCAATAAATAATTTTGTGGAGCGATGCAATTTCCATTATCGCATATGCCCCCATGTATCGGAGCGGTCAAGACCGTTCCCTACAGAATACCGTGCAATCCACATTTATCCTATTATTATTTATTGGCTCTCATCTTCCGGCAGGCGATTCATCAGCCAGCCGTACACATAATCAAACACTTCTTCGCGGTTGGTTTCGTTGTGCAGCTCATGGCGGGCATCGTGCCAGATTTCGCAGCTCAGGTCCTGTACACCGGCATCCCCCAGCATGGCCCACACTTTGCGCACGCCCGCGCCGTAATCACCAACAGGGTCCGCCGTTCCGGCAATCAGCAGCACCGGCAGATCCTTGCGGATATTCTGTGCCCATTTGCGGCTGCTGACATGGCACAGGGTGGCCAGCATTTCGCGGTAGGTCGCCGCGGTAAATGGGAAGGTGCACAGCGCGTCTGCATCGTATGCCTTTACCACTTCCGGGTCACGGCTGATCCAGGCATTGGGCGAAACAACATCCGGAATGCGGTTGCAATAGGCCCCCATATTCAGCTTGACCAGCGTTTTGGAAACATATTTTGGCCCGCGCACAGCTGCGGTCAGCGCGGCAGCCGCCCAGCCCGCCTGGTTGCGGATGTGCGGACCCGCCGTGCCGCTGAAAATAGCACCGGAGATGCTTTCTGGCCAGGTTTCGGCATACCAGCGGGCATAAAAGCTGCCCATGCTGTGGCCATACAAAAACACCGGCACGCCGGGGAACTTTTGGTGGATGATGCCGTTCATCGTGTGCAGGTCATTCAGCAGGTGGTAACGGCCGCGCGGCTCGCCATAATGGCCGTGTTCCCCTTTTTTTGCGGTACCGCCGTGACCCAGGTGGTCGTTGCCGGCCAGAGCTATGCCGCGCTGGGCATACCACTGCGCCATGGGGCGGTAGCGCTGTACATACTCGCACATGCCGTGGCTGAGCTGCAGCACGGCGCGCACCGGCACCCCCGGCATGGTATACATGCTGGCCGCCACGGTATGAACGCCATCGGCAGACGGGAAACGAATCTCTTCACACTGCAGTTGGGGCATAGGTCTTACCTCCGCTGTTTTGGTCTGGCCGCACCGCACAGGGCAGCACATACACTATTCTATAAATAGTGTACCACAGTTTACCGCGCAGAACAACGCACAGCAACGCTGTTTTGCACAAAATTCACCCCACAAATGCCAAAACAGCCCGCCTAAACGGTGAACATCGGGCAGGCTGTCTCCTTACAATTCCTCGTTTTCCTTGGCCGCTTTGACGGCGCATTCATCGCACAGGCCAAACACAGTCAGGCTGTAATCTTCCGGCACAATATCGGGGCAGGCATCAATCAGGGCTTTGAGCTTCGCATCCGAAATATGGATGCTTTTTACTTTTTGGCAGCTGCGGCAATACAACTGCTGATGATCCTCCTGCGGGCCCTCAAAACGGTCTGCTTCGCCGGGGATGGAAACACGCCGCACTTTGCCAATATCAACCAACGTATTCAGGTCGCGGTAAACGGTGCCAAGGCTCAGCCGCGGGCACACTGCCCGCAGAGACGTACAGATCTGCTCCGCGGTTGGATAATCGCTGCGCGAAAGTACCTCCCGCAAAATCAGTTCACGTTGATGAGAATAGCGCATACTAAAAATCTCCTTCTCATACAATGCAGAGGAAAGAACTCGAAATATTTTTCACTTCACATTGTATACATGATTCCTGTACCCTATCATATCAAATGATATTAAAGATTGTCAATACATTAAAATGTGACGTTTTTTCGAAAAAGTTCTTGATATTTTCTTTCAAGCTAACAGGAATTGACTGTAATAATGTTGCCTTTTCTGATTATTTCGGCATTTTTCTTTTGTCATTCAGGAGATGATTTAATTTTTGACACTGTTTTTTCTTTTTTGTTCAATTCCCATAAAATATTTTCATCAAAAAAATATTTTTATATTCCTATTTTGATATAGGTTATTATGGTTTTTATTGCGCGCAATTATCGTTCATTTTTTGAACTTATCACCCTTGATGCGCTGCCAGTAAGCGGCGGCGGCCTGCTCGTTTTTGTTATCGCCAAACTGGTAATACTGGCGGTCCCGGATGGCATCCGGCAGGTACTGCTGGTCCACCCAATGGTTGGCAAAGTCGTGTGCGTACTGATAATGCTGGCCTTTTACTGCGGCATCGGCGCCATCATAATGCTTATTTTGTAGCTGCCGCGGGATCGGGCCGCTGCGGCCTGCCCGCACATCTGCCAGCGCACGGTCAATGGCGGCTTCGCCCGTGTTGGATTTGGGGCTGGTCGCCACCAAAATTACCGCGTCCGCCAACGGAATGCGCGCTTCCGGCAGGCCCAGCATGTTGGCAGCATCCACAGCCGCTTTTACGATCGGGATGATCTGCGGGTAAGCAAGGCCAACATCCTCGCAGGCGCACACCATCAACCGGCGGCAGGCGCTGGGCAGGTCCCCCGCTTCCAGCAGCCGGGCCAGATAGTGCAGCGCTGCATCCGGGTCCGACCCGCGCATCGACTTCTGATAGGCCGAAACAATATCATAATGGTCATCGCCCTCTTTATCGTATCGCATGGCGGTACGCTGGGCCACCTGCGTGACCATTTCCAGCGTAACCAGCCGCGTGCCATCCTGCACGGGGGCTGCGTTGACGGCAAATTCCAGGTTGCCCAGCGCCTTGCGCATATCGCCGCCCGCGCTTTGGGCCAGGTATTCCAGCGCATCCACCGGGATGTTGACCGGCGTACCGTCACTTTCGCCCAGGCGCTGGGCGGCGTGTTTCACGCCTTCGGCAATATCCTCTGCCGTCAGGGATTTGAACTCGAACACTGTGCAGCGGGATAACAGTGCGTTATATACATAAAAGTATGGGTTCTCGGTCGTGGAGGCAATCAGCGTCACGGTTCCCTGCTCCACGCATTCCAACAGGCTTTGCTGCTGGCGCTTGTTGAAATACTGGATCTCATCCAGATAGAGCAGAATTCCGTTGGCGGCATGCAGGGTGCCAATATCGCCCAATACGCTTTTGATATCGCTGGTGGAAGCGGTAGTACCGTTCAATTTATACAGCCGCATACCGCTGTTGGCCGCAATAATGCTGGCCACGGTGGTTTTGCCTACGCCGGACGGGCCGTAAAAAATCATATTGGGGATCACGCCTCTGTCAATGGTGCGGCGGAACACCTGGCCGGGGGCCAGGAGATGGCGCTGGCCGCACACTTCATCCAAAGTGCGCGGGCGCAGGCGTTGGGCAAGCGGTTCCTTCATGGGGGTACTCCTTTATGTTACCTTTATATATAAGGAAATATATTCTAAAGCGGCAGACATGCACCGATGCTCAAAATCCTTTGTGAGCAAAAAATTATGTTCGCGTGCCGCCCCGGCATGAGAAGGTAGGTTTTTGTGGGGGAGCAAGGGGCAGCGGCCCCTCTTTTGAAGCTTCGCAGCATTAGAGGGCGGCACCATGCTACTTGCATTATAAACGCTATCCGTGGTAGAATCAAGCCGTAAGCCCCGCCGGCCCGCGCGCCGGGAAGTGATAAAAGAGAGTGTGACCCCCATGGAGATTCATGATAAAAAACAGCTGGCCGCCATCTGCATTGAGCGGCTGAAAAAAGAATACCCGCTTTCGGACTGTACGCTGGATTACGAGCACGCCTGGCAGCTGCTGGTGGAAGTGCGCCTTGCCGCACAGTGCACCGATGCCCGCGTGAACGTTGTGGTACAGGATCTGTTTGCCAAATACCCGAATGTGGCCGCTTTGGCCGCCGCGGAGCCGGAGGACATTGAAGAGATCGTGCGGCCCTGCGGACTGGGGCGCAGCAAGGCGCGGGATATCAGCGCCTGTATGCGGATGCTGCGCGACAAGTATGACTGCAACGTGCCCGATGATTTTGACGCCCTGCTGGAACTGCCCGGCGTTGGCCGCAAAAGTGCCAACCTGATCATGGGCGATGTGTTCGGCAAGCCCGCCATTGTAACGGACACCCACTGCATCCGGCTGTGCAACCGCATTGGGCTGGTAGATAACATCAAGGAACCCAAAAAGGTGGAAATGGCGCTGTGGAAGATCATTCCCCCGCAGGAGGGCAGTGATTTCTGCCACCGGCTGGTGGACCATGGCCGCGCTGTGTGCACCGCACGCACCACACCGTATTGTGAGCGCTGCTGCCTGCGGGATGTGTGCCGCTATGCGCATGAAGAAGGCAAAGCGGACTGAACCAAGGAACGCACCACATCACACCACGCCTTTTATTTGCCTGCTTTTTTATAAAACACTTGGTTTTTGGCTTTGGGGTATGCTATAATAAGAGTACGACTTTTGCGGCCTGTACCGGCTCGCACAGGAAAGTAGGAACCCGATTATGGCAACCAAACACCCCGACAGCGCCTCCCGCCTGGGCGGCGTATTGATTTCTAACCAGGTTGTGGCCGAGCTGCTGGAGCAGCTGCGCAACGGCATTTGGCAGGATACCGACCATCTGCCGCCCGAACTGGAGCTGGCCAACCGGCTGAACGTAAGCCGTACCGTTGTGCGCGATGCACTGAGTGAACTGGAACGTGCCGGTTACATTGAGCGCGTGCGCGGCATTGGCACCGTGATCAACCGCGATGTGGTCAACCTGGCCCGCCGCATGGACCAGAAGTTTGAATTCACCCAAATGATCCAGGCGCGCGGCATGCAGCCCAACAGCGACGATCTGCGGGTATCGCGCCACACGGCAGATGCCGATGCAGCCCAGGCGCTGAACATCAGTCTCGATACCCCGGTTTATTACATCTGCCGCCGGGTGCTGGCGGATAACACCCCAGTATTATTTTCTACCGATATCGTGCCATGCTCGCTGTTCGGCACCACCCGCACCGATGGCATTGACTTCACCCGCCCCATTTTCAATATTCTGGATGAAGCGTGCGGAATTCAGGTTTCCAGCACCATTACCCATCTACGCGCCGCCATGGGGGACCCCGCCGTGCGCCATGCCCTGGCCCTGCAGCGTGATCAGGCCCTGTTGGAATTGAGCGAGACCTGCTATTCCCGCCTGTGCCGCCCGGTGCTGCGCTGCCGCACTTTTTATACGGACTTTTTTGATTTTGCGCTGGTGCGCAAGCTGGTGTAAATCCACTTTTCTCCCGCAGGACCTGTTTACAAAGCAGGGCTGCGGGATTTTTTATTTGGTACAAAATTTCAAAAGTTCACAAAATCTTCTCGATAGCAGCGCTGCGCCGTGGTATAATAACGTTAAAGACATCATTTACGATACGACCGGAGGGCTTATTTGTATGTGCACTGCTGCAACGTACCAGACCAAAGATTTTTATTTTGGCCGCAACCTGGACTATGAATTCGGTTACGGCGAGACCGTCACCTTTACCCCGCGGCACTATCCGTTCCAGCTGAACGGCCTTGGCGTGCTGGACCAGCACTATGCCATTTTGGGCATGGCCTGCGTGCAGAATAACTATCCCCTGTATTACGATGCCATCAACGAAAAAGGGCTATGCATTGCCGGGCTGAACTTTGTGGGCAACGCCTGGTATTGCAAAGATGAACCCGGCAAAGATAATGTTGCCCAGTTTGAGCTGATCCCCTGGTTGCTGGGCCGCTGCGCTACCGTACAGGATGCCCGCACCCTGCTGGACCGCATGAACCTGGTGGATACCCCGTTCTGCGAAGGGATGCCCGTTGCCAGCCTGCACTGGATGATTGCCGATAATCATGAGTGCATCACGCTGGAATCTACCAAAGACGGCCTGCATGTATATGATAACCCCGCCGGTGTGCTGACCAACAACCCTCCGTTCCCCATGCAGCTGTTTGCTTTGAATAATTATATGCAGCTTTCCCCAAAGGCAACCGGCAACCACTTTGCACCCAACCTGCCGCTGAACGCTTACAGCCGCGGCATGGGGGCCATGGGCCTGCCGGGGGATCTTTCGTCTCAGTCGCGGTTTGTGCGGGCGGCTTTCGTGCGCGCCAACTCCCGCTCCGGGGAAAGCGAAGCAGAAAGCGTGAGCCAGTTTTTCCATATTCTCGGCTCGGTAGAGCAGCAGCGCGGCTGCTGCGAGCTGGACAACGGTAAGTACGAGATTACCCTGTACACCAGCTGCTGCAATGCCGACAAGGGCATTTATTACTACACCACCTATGAAAACAGCCAGATCACCGCTGTGGATATGCACAAAGAGGACATGGACGGTACCGAGCTTGTCAGCTATCCGCTGGTAAAAGAGCAGCAGATCCGTTGGATGAAGTAATTTTTGTCGCTATTTTCTTTTGCCTGTAGGGTCCCCGCCCGGCCACACCGCTTTCCTGCCGGATTGCCCACTTTATCATTTCTATAAGAATATATAACCCCGCCGCCCGGATGCTATGCACATTCCGGGCGGCGGAGTTTGGTTTTTGCTGCTTTATTTGCTGCGGTATTCCCGCGGGGTCATGCCATAGCGGCGCTTGAACAGGCGGTTAAAGTATGAAAGGTTATCAAACCCCACCCGGCCTGCGATATCCAGCACGGTGGCGTCAGTAATGCGCAGCAGTTCTGCGGCAAGGTTCAGCCGGTGGTCGTTCAGGTAGGCGGTAAAGCCCTGGCCGGTCATTTTTTTGAACCAGCGCATAAAATGGCTTTGGCTGCACCCGCAGGCTTCGGCGGCGTCCTCAATCCGCAGCGGGGTAGCATATTCCGCTTCGATCAGCTGCAAGACCGTTTTCAGGCGGCGGGTGTCAGTAGTATCCGCCGGGAGCGGGGTGCCGTGCTGGCCAATCAGGATGGACAAAAACCGCAGCAGCGCCCCTTTGATGGCCAGCTCATACCCGGTGTTTTTTACCTTGTTGGCTTCCTCCGCTTCCTGCAGGCAGGCCGCCGCCTGGGGGTAGCCCGCCTCGCCGGGGATGATGCGCGGCTGCAAAGCCATGCGGCCGCTTTGCAGCGGCAAAAGGTAGCGCTCGGCGCACAGATCATCCGCACCACCCAGCAGCTCCAGCTCAAAAATGATATTTTCGTATTCCATCACGGCCTGGCCGCGCTGGTGCAGGGCGTGGAGGGTGCCGGGGGCAAAAATGTAAATATCGCCCTGCTCCGCCGGGTAAGCGTTCACACCGACCTGCACGATTCCGCTGCCTTTTTTAACATAGACAAGTTCCATACTGTCGTGCCAGTGCAACGGCACCTGCAAAAAGTCCCTCGGTATGGTGCAGGGGTAGATATTAAAAGGGAACCGCACCGCACCATGGTGTTTGGTTTCCCGCAAGCGTTCCTGGTTTGGCATGTTGTAGCCCCCTTTTGCATTCCTGATGCTTGTATTGTACCACAATCCGGCAGAATTGCACAAGAATTTTACCGATTTTGTATGATATTCTGGATATAGCAAGAGGAAGTGCGGGCCGCACCGCAAGCTTCCCCACTTGAGGCCTGAACCAAAGGCGATACCAACGCCTTGGCCTCTGCAAATTCATCTTTTAGGAGGAACCCGCTATGCAGACCATGACGGAAACTTTACAGAAGCTGATCGGCAAGCCCCTTGTCGAATCCACCGACCAGGAAATTTACCTTGCCCTACTGGATCTTGTGCACAGCAAGAGCGCCGCACAGGTACGCCCGGTCAACGGTCGCAAGCTGTATTATATCTCGGCTGAATTTTTGATCGGTAAACTGCTTTCCAACAACCTCATCAACCTCGGCTTGTATGATGATGTGCGTGATGCCCTTGCTGCCGCAGGCAAGAGCCTTTCCGACATCGAGGAAGTCGAGCCGGAGCCGAGCCTTGGCAACGGCGGTTTGGGCCGTTTGGCTGCCTGCTTCCTGGATTCTCTGGCAACGCTGAACCTGCCGGGCGACGGCATCGGCCTGCGTTACCACTTTGGCCTGTTCCACCAGAGCTTTGCCGACGGCTTGCAGAACGAACTGCCGGACCCCTGGCTGAACGAACATTCCTGGGCGGAAAAGACCGATATCACCTACCCCGTCACCCTGGCAGGCAAACCTTACACTGCCCGGCTGTACAAACTGGCCGTGACCGGCTACGAGGGCCGCACCAACACCCTGAACCTGTTTGACCTGGACACCGTTGATGAAAGCATTGTGCATGACGGCATCCAGTTCGATAAAACCGCCATTGACAAAAACCTGACCCTGTTCCTGTACCCGGACGATTCCGACGAAGCAGGCCGCATGCTGCGTATCTACCAGCAGTACCTGATGGTCAGCGCCGGTGCCCAGCTGATTTTGGCCGAATGCGCCGCCCGCGGCTGCAACTACCATGACCTGGCCGATTACGCCGCCATCCAGATCAACGATACCCACCCCAGCATGGTTATCCCCGAACTGATCCGCCTGCTGGGCGAAAAGGGCATCGAGTTTGACGAAGCCGTCAAGATCGTGACCGACACCTGCGCTTACACCAACCACACCATCCTGGCCGAAGCGCTGGAAACCTGGCCGCGCAGCTATCTGGACAAAGTTGTGCCCCAGCTGATGCCGGTGATTGAAAAGCTGGATGCTGCCGCCAAAAAGCGCACCAATGATACCGGCCTTGCCATCATTGACGCCGACGACCGCGTGCACATGGCCCACATGGACATCCACTTTACCCATTCCACCAACGGCGTTGCCGCCCTGCACACCAAAATTTTGAAGGAATCCGAGCTGAACGGCTTCTATAAGCTGTACCCGGAAAAGTTCAACAACAAAACCAACGGCATCACCTTCCGCCGCTGGCTGCTGGAATGTGACCCCGCACTGGTCAAAGAGATTGAATCCCTGATTGGCCCCGGTTTCCGCAAGGATGCCGCCGAGCTGGAAAAACTGCTGCCCTATGCCGAGGATGCCAATGTGCTGCAAAAGTTCTCCCAGGTCAAGGCCGACAACAAAAAGGCCCTGGCTGACTGGCTGGAGCACACCCAGGGTGTGAAGGTTGACCCCACCGCCATGTTCGATATCCAGTCCAAGCGCCTGCATGAGTACAAGCGCCAGCAGCTGAACCTGCTCTACCTCATCCATCAGTATTTCGAGATTCGCGCGGGTCACACCCCGGCTGTGCCGCTGGTGAGCATTTTTGGTGCCAAGGCCGCCCCAGCTTACATCATTGCCAAGGATATCATCCACGCTTTGCTGACCCTGTCCAAAGTGATTGCCGCTGATCCGCTGGTGGCCCCCTGGCTGCAGGTCGTGTTTGTGGAAAACTATAACGTGACCGCCGCCGAAAAGATGATCCCCGCCTGCGATCTTTCGGAGCAGATCAGCCTGGCCTCCAAGGAAGCATCCGGCACCGGCAACATGAAGTTTATGCTGAACGGCGCTTTGACCCTTGGCACCATGGACGGCGCAAACGTGGAGATCAGCCAGCAGGTTGGCAACGAGAACATCTACATCTTCGGCCAGACCTCCGGCCAGGTCATCCACCGCTATGCTGCGGGCGATTACAACCCGGCAGACTGGTACGAGGGCGACCCCAACCTGCGCCGTGCCATCGACTTTTTGACCGGCCCCGAAATGCTGGCCGCCGGCAAGGAAGAAAACCTGGCCCGTTTGCAGCATGAACTGAAAACCAAGGACTGGTTCCAGACCCTGCCCGATTTCAACGCTTATGTGGTGCGCAAGGGCCAGGCTTTGTCTGATTATGCCTGCGACCCGCTGGGTTGGCGCCGCAAGTGCCTGATCAATATCTCCAAGGCTGGCTTCTTCTCCAGTGACCGCACGATTGCAGAGTACAACAGCGATATCTGGCACCTGGGCGAATAATTTCCCGCCTGCCCCACTGCGTTAAAATTCCATCATCTCCCCTATGGTCCGGCAATTTTTTGCCGGGCCGTTTTTGTTTCGTATACATTTTCTACCGCAGCCAGATTCCTTTATTCCTCTTTCCCTGCCCGGTGCCCAATCCTTATCCTGCCTTTATCTTTTGCACAAAATGCTTGACATCGCCGCTAAAAGCGGCTATGTTTATATATCAAGTGAGCTTTTTCGTCCAAACAAATATGATAAGTGGGTTCAGTTGTTGCCTTGCTGACCCGGCCTGATACTGCATATGAAACGATTCAAACAAATTTTCAATCATCAGCCTCCTGCAAGATTGATTGCTCTGGGGTTTGCTTCCACCATTTTACTGGGTACGCTTTTGTTGCTCATGCCATTTTCCATCCGGTCGGGCATTACCGTACAGCCGGTGGACGCTCTGTTTTCCGCCACAAGCGCCGTCTGTGTAACCGGCCTGCTGACCGTGGATACCGCCGATACCTTTACCCCCGTGGGGCAGGCTGTGATGGCGGTGCTGATCCAGATCGGCGGTTTGGGCATTACCTCCATCGGCATGGGGCTTGCCTTGGCTGCGGGACGGCGCATCAGCCTGCGGGAGCGTACCCTGATCCGGGAAGCCATGAATGTGAGCAGTCTGGAGGGCATGGTGCGGCTGGTACGCGCCATCATTAAACTGACCCTTGCCTTTGAGCTGGCCGGGGTCATCCCCATCTTTGCAGTGTTTGCGCAGGATTATCCACCATTGAAGGCGCTGGGTTTGAGTGTGTTCCACTCCATCTCATCCTTCAACAACGCTGGCATCGATATTTTAGGTGGCGGGCGCAGCCTGACCCCCTATCGGGATAATGTGCTGCTGAATTTGAGCACCTGTTTTCTGATCATTTCGGGTGGTATCGGCTTTCTGGTCATGGTGGATGTGGTCAAGTGCCGGTTCCGCTTCCGCAAATTCACCCTGCATTCCAAGGTTGTGGTAACCACCACGGCATTTTTGCTGGCAGCAGGTACCCTGTTATTAAAGTTCACCGATCCTCTCAGCTGGCTGACAGCATTTTTCCTGAGCGTATCAGCCCGCACGGCCGGCTTTGCCACGCTGGATCTGGGCAAACTGAGCAACGCCGGGTTGTTTACGATTCTTATCCTGATGTTCATTGGTGCTTCGCCGGGGTCCACCGGCGGCGGCATCAAAACCACCACCATTTTTGTTCTGGCGCAAGAGATTCGCTGCATTTTCAGCAAGCAGCGGCCGGGTGCATTCCGCCGTGCATTGCCTGCCAACGCCATTGCCAAGGCTTCCACCATTGGGCTGCTGGGCATGCTGGTGGTATGCTGCACCACATTTCTGCTCTGCATCCTGGAACCCGGCCTGCCGTTCATCAGCCTGCTGTTTGAAGCGGTCTCCGCCTACAGCACTGCCGGGCTTTCCACCGGCATTACAGCGCAGCTTTGCCTGGCCGCCAAGCTGGTGCTGATTTTTACCATGTACACGGGCCGCGTTGGGGCTTTTACCCTGCTTTCCCTCTGGGTGGAACGCCCGGAACCCAACGCGCACTTTACTGAAGAAGCCATTACGATTGGATAGGTGCATTATGAAAAAACAGGATTCTTCCGCTTTGTTCGGTGTTATCGGGCTGGGGCGCTTTGGTTCTGCGCTGGCCCGCACCCTTGCCGAAGCCGGCAAAGAGGTGATTGCCGTTGACTGCGATGAGCAGAAGGTCAAGGCTATTCGCAAATATACTGACTATGCCTTTGTGGTAGATGATTTGAGCGAAGAGGCTCTGACCGAAGTCGGCATTCAGAACTGCGGTACGGTAGGCATCTGTATTGGCGAGCAGATCGACATCAGCATTCTGACCTCCATGCTGGTGCTGAACATGGGGGTGCCGCATGTGATTGCCAAAGCCAGCAGCGTTGGACATGGCGAGGTTCTCAAGCGGCTGGGCGTGACCGTTGTTTATCCCGAAGCCGATATGGCAGTGCGCATTGGCAAGCGCCTAATCTCCGGCAACCTGCTGGACTACATTGCCCTGGAGGACGGTGTGGAGGTACAGCGCATCCAGGTAAACGGCAAGATGCTGAACAAAAGCATCCGGGAGCTGGATATCCGCCGACTATACGGCATTAACATTATTGCCATCGAACGCGACCACCGTACCGATGTGGAGTTTTCGCCGGAGTCTCGGTTCCAGAACGGGGACACCATTTTGGTGATTGGGAAAAGCGAAAAAATCGACCGCTTTGAACGCGCTTTTCAGGATTGACGCTTTTTGACGGAATCTGATTTTTACTTTCCATTTTTTGACGATCCTTACGATACATATTTCTCGGCCGGGCACTGCCGCTGCGCAGTGCCCGGCTTTTTATGTGCTTGTTTTCCAAATACAGAGCGTTTATCGTTGTCAAATTGCACAAAAAGCAGTCCGTAAATTTTATGTTTTGTTTTGGCGTTTCATGATTGCTTTTGACTGTTTGTGCGTGTATAATACAGGCGTAAAGCAAAAAAGCTTCAAGAATCGCCAGGGGAATTACCTGAAGTATTGTCCGGTTTTAAGGAGGATATTGTCTTGCTTGCCGAAGAACGTTTTGCTATGATATTAGATTTGCTGGCACAAAAGCGCTCGGCCACCGTGCTGGAGCTGTGTGATGCCCTGGATGCAAGCGAATCCACCATCCGCCGCGACCTGACCCAGCTGGACCGGCAGGGCCTGTTAAAAAAGGTACACGGCGGCGCCACGCTGGTTGGGCGCACCGTTTTGGCGGATGAGCCCCCCATGGCGGCCCGCGAGGAACAGTCTGTGGAAGAAAAGCGTCTGATTGCCCGCGCCGCCGCCGCAATGATCACCGAGAAAGATTTTATCTTTCTGGACGCCGGCAGCACCACACTGGCGCTGGCCGCCGCGCTGGAGGGCCCTGCCCTGCAGGCTGCCTATGTGACCAACGGCATTGCCCATGCGCGCATGCTGGTGCAAAAGGGCTGCCGCACCTACCTGCCCGGCGGGCAGGTGCGTCCCATCACGGAAGCCATTACCGGGCCGGAAACGCTGGCCGATTTACAGCACTACAACTTTACCAAAGCGTTTATGGGTGCCAACGGCGTAAGCCCTGCGGAGGGCTTTACCACGCCGGACCCGGAGGAAGCCAGCATCAAAACCGCCGCATTGCAGCGCGCGCGGGAACGCTGGTTTCTGGTGGATAACACAAAGTTCGATATGGTATATTCCGCCGTGATCGGGGATATTGGCTGCGGGGCCATTTTGACCAACCACTGCCCGGACCCCCGGTACGCACAGCTTACCTTTGTAAAGGAGTGTTCCGTATGATCTACACCGTCACATTTAATCCTGCGATCGACTACGTTCTGCATCTGACTGCCCCCCTGGCGGTTGGCGAGATCAACCGCACCTCAGACGAAGCCTGCCAGTTTGGCGGCAAGGGCATCAATGTTTCCGGCGTTTTGCGGGAGCTTGGGTGCGAAAGCATCGCCCTTGGCTTTACAGCTGGCGAAACTGGTGCCTGGCTGGAGCGCGGCTTGCAGCTTTCCGGCCTGAAAACCCGCTTCATCCGCCTGCCGGACGGCATGACCCGAATCAACGTTAAGGTAAAGGGCGCAAAAGAGACCGAGATCAACGGTTCCGGCCCGAACATTACTCCCGAAGCCATGCAGGCCCTGTGGGACAATCTGGAAGAACTGGGCGAGGGTGACATTCTGGTACTTGCCGGCAGCATTCCTTCCAGCATGCCGCAGGATGTTTACCAGCAGATTCTGGCTCGGCTGGATGGCCGCGGCATCCGCTTTGTGGTGGATGCCACCCGTGATTTGCTGGTAAAGGTACTGCCCTACCACCCGTTTTTGATCAAACCCAACAACCATGAATTGGGTGAGATCTTTGGCAAAGAGCTCAATCGTGATGAAGAGATTACCCAGGCTGCCCGGAAATTGCAGCAGCGTGGTGCACGCAATGTTCTGGTAAGCATGGCGGGCGATGGTGCCCTGCTGCTGGATGAAACCGGTGCGGTGCACCGCATTGGCACCCCAAAAGGCAAAGTGGTAAACAGCGTTGGCGCTGGGGACAGCATGGTAGCCGGTTTTATTGCCGGTTACCTGCAAAGCGGGAGCTACTCTTACGCCCTGCGCCTTGGCACCGCCTGCGGCAGCGCAACGGCATTCAGCCTGGGCCTTGCCGAGCGCCGCGATATTGATGCCCTGCTGAAAACCATTGAATGATTCAGGCTGATCTGAAAAGTCGAAAATTCAGTCTATTTCTTTGGGCAACACCGCACAATTCCCGCCTAGCGGCTTAAGCACCGCTTCGGCGGCTGCGGCACGGCATCTGCGTTGCCAAAA
>NZ_PSQF01000032.1:0-29411 GCF_003324125.1 Subdoligranulum sp. APC924/74
ACCGCATAATTCTAAGTGCCGATACGGCGAGCGAGGTGCGGCAGATGCCAAGCCAAAAGCGCAGATAATACTGGATGTCTTATCGAGCATTTTGGCAACGCAGATGCCGTGCCGCAGCTGCCGGAGCGGTGCTTAAGCCGCAAGGCGGGAATTGTGCGGTGTTGCCCTTACTTTTCTTTTTCCCACGGCTGCAGGGGGGCCAGGAAACCGGCATCCTGCAATGCCTGGCCGATCAAATCCAGGCGGTCGGGGGTGGCGGCCTCCACAAGGTGGTAGTGGTAGCCGTCCGTTGCGGTGGAAAGCACGGTGGAAGCGCCGCCTGCCAATGCCTGCAAGAACTCCTGCACATCCTGGCGGGAGCGGATATCCATTTCCGCGGTGATGCGCCCATAAACGCGGTGGCTGATGCTGATATTTTTCACCCGACCGCCGTGATCCACGATCAGGTTCAACTCCTGCCCGGCCTGCTCCGGGGTGTGGCGGACCTTAAACTCCCGCAGGCAGCCGGTTTCCTGCTGCTGCAGAATATAGCCGCGGTTGGTGGAGATGATATTGGGCCGGGATGCCCGGATCACGGCAAGGTCCTGCACGATCACCTGGCGGCTGACCCCAAACCGCGCGGCCAGGTCCTTGGCGGCAATGGGGGCATCGGCCTGGTTAAGCAGGGCCAAGATTTCTTCCCGGCGCTGTGCGGTCGTCATACGGGTGCCCCCTTTCCCATCAGGCTGTCCAGTTCTGCATCGTTCATGGCGTTTGCTACTTCCTTTCGCATGGGTTCTGTAAACAGTATAGCACCTGCCGCGCACCGGTGCAAACGGATGGCGAAAATTCCCGGCAAGCGGCTTGGATTTTTAGGGCAATACCGCATAATTCTAAGTGCCGATACGGCGAGCGAGGTGCGGCAGATGCCAAGCCAAATGCGCAGATAATACTGGATGCTGCAAAGGTGAGCGCCGCCAGTGGCGGAAACAGCGAACCGAAGCAGGGGCAGCGGTCGCAGAGTGCGAGGGGCTTTTGCCCCCGAAGCACGATGCGGGTACCGCAACCCGACATTATCGAGCATTTTGGCAACGCAGATGCCGTGCCGCAGCTGCCGGAGCGGTGCTTAAGCCGCAAGGCGGGAATTGTGCGGTGTTGCCTTGAGTAATTTTTAAGCGCATAACAAACACCGGACCGCATGTAATATTGCATGCGGCCCGGTGTGTTATTTCAGGCTATATTCTGTTTGAAGCGTGGGGGGAAAATCAAACCACACCCTGGCTCATCATAGCGCTGGCGATCTTCTCGAAGCCTGCGATGTTGGCACCGGCAACCAGGTTGCCCTTCATGCCGTAACGCTCGGCTGCATCGGCAGCGTTCTTGTAGATGTTGACCATGATGTTGTGCAGGCGCTCGTCAACCTCTTCAAAGGTCCAGGAGAGGCGCAGGCTGTTCTGGCTCATTTCCAGGCCGGAAGTAGCAACGCCGCCGGCGTTGGCTGCCTTAGCGGGAGCGAACAGGATACCGTGGCTCTGCAGGTAAGCGATTGCTTCCGGGGTAGAAGGCATGTTAGCACCTTCGGCAACAGCGTAGCAGCCGTTGGCAACCAGTGCCTCGGCACCTTCCAGCTGCAGCTCGTTCTGGGTTGCGCAGGGCAGAGCGATATCGCAGGGAACAGTCCAGATGCCCTTGCTGCCCTCAACGTACTTAGCGGTGGGAACGTAATCCAGGTAAGTCTTGATGCGGGCACGCTTGACTTCCTTGATTTCCTTGATGACCTTGTAGTCAATGCCGTTCTCGTCCACGATGTAGCCGTTGGAGTCGCTCATGGCGATAACCTTGCCGCCCATCTGGGTAGCTTTCTGGTTTGCATAGGTAGCAACGTTGCCGGAGCCGGAGATGACCACACGCTGGCCCTCAAAGCTCTTGCCAGCATCAGCCAGCATTTCCTTGGCAAAGTAGCACAGGCCGTAGCCGGTAGCCTCGGTACGGGCCAGGGAACCACCGAACGGGATGCCCTTGCCGGTCAGGATGCCGGAGTACTCGTCGCGGATGCGCTTGTACTGGCCAAACAGGAAGCCGATCTCACGGCCGCCAACGCCGATATCACCGGCGGGCACATCGGTATCGGGGCCAATGTGGCGGTACAGCTCGGTCATAAAGCTCTGGCAGAAGCGCATAACTTCGGCGTCGCTCTTGCCGTGGGGGTCAAAGTCAGAACCGCCCTTGCCGCCGCCCATGGGCAGGCTGGTCAGGCTGTTCTTGAAGCACTGCTCAAAGCCCAGGAACTTGAGGATAGACAGGTTGACAGAAGAATGGAAGCGCAGGCCGCCTTTGTAGGGGCCGATGGCAGAGTTGAACTGCACACGGTAGCCGCGGTTGACCTGCACCTTGCCGGCGTCATCCACCCAAGGCACACGGAACATGATGATGCGCTCCGGCTCAACCAGGCGCTCGATCAGGCTTGCCTTTTCATATTCAGGATGGGCCTCAACAACGGGCTCCAGGCTTTCGAGAACTTCCTCAACAGCCTGCAGGAATTCCTTCTGCTCAGCATTGCGCTTTGCAAGGCCCTGGTACACTTCGTTCAGATAAGCATTTTTGATAGACATGGTATACACTCTCCTTTTTGGTGGGCTGCTGTTTTCCGCTTCCGGCCGCACTGCCGGACCCCTTGAAACTGGCGGAAAGCGCGCGGTCCTCTATTTCTTTCACCGGTATTTATATTAGCACGCTAAAGTGCATTTGACAATATTTTTTGAAAAATTTTGTTTGTGCAATGGCGGCAAGTGTATCCCATTTGCACACAAACGATAGTTTTTTACGCTTTTACCTCGTTTTTTAGTTCTTCACCGCGGGCAAAGGCGCGGGCATTTTCCAGCGTGATGGCCGCAATGCTCTGCAATGCCGTGCGGGTAAAGAACGCCTGGTGGCTGGTAATGACCACATTGGGGAAGCTGAGCAGCACCGGCACCACCTCGTTTTCCAGCACATCGTCGGAGAAATCCTGGAACACCTGGTCATCCTCATCCTCGTACACATCCAGGCCCACGCCGCCGAACTTGCGGGCGCGCAGGGCTTCGATCAGGGCATCGGTGTCGATCAGGCCGCCGCGGCTGGTGTTGACCAGGATGGCAGAATCCCTCATCATGGCGATGGTATCCTTGTTAATCATGTGATGGGTACCCTCGGTCAGCGGGCAGTGCAAGCTGACCAGGTCGGCTTTCTGCAGCAGTTCTTCCAGCGAAACATAGCGGGCAAACTTTTCCACTTCGGGGTTTTTGTACATGTCATAGCAGAGCACATTCATGCCAAAACCGTGGCAGATGCGCGCCATGGCGGCGCCAATGCGGCCGGTGCCCACAATGCCGGCGCAGGCGCCATAAAAGTTTTGGCCCAGCAGGCCGTCCAGTGCAAAGTTGTTATTGCGCACCTTGATATATGCCTTGCAGATGCGGCGGTTTGCGGCCTGGGCCAACGCCATGGCGTGCTCGGCAACGGCTTCCGGGCTGTAGCCCGGCACACGCATAACGGTAATGCCGTTGGCTTTGGCGGCGGCAAGGTCCACGTTATTGTAGCCCGCGCAGCGCATCAGCAGCAGCTTGATGCCCGCTTTGGCCAGCACGGACAGCGTTTCGGCACCGCAATCACTGTTGACAAAGGCGCAGACGGCATCGCCGCCCGCGGCCAGCTGGGCGGTATCTGGATCCAGGTTGGCCGCCAGGAACTTGATGGTGCAGCCATAGTCCGGGTCAGCGGCCAGAACGTCAAAATACAGGTGGTCGTAATCACGGGTGCCATAAAAAATGATCTTCATACTTTTCCCTTTTCTGCCCTGCGGGCATCCTCTTGTTGCGGCGTACCGGAATCCTTTTGTTTTCCGGCACACTCCGGCTCGGTCGTTAATATTTTATCATATCCGACGGTTTTAGTATAGCCAGTTTCCGGCATTTTGAATGTTGCCAGGGCAACAAAACGTGGCAAAAAAGGGGTGCACGCCCTGTTTTTCTTTTACACGGTTTTCTCGCTGCCTTCGTTCGGTTTGGCGGTTCCGGCAGAGTGTTCCACGTTTTTCAGCAGCTCTTCCGCCGAAATACCATACAGCTTGGCCAGCGCGATCAGGTTGGAGGTGTTGGGGTCCGAGGTGCCGTTTTCCCACTTGGATACCGCCTGGCGGCTGACGCCGATGGTTTCCGAAACAAACTCCTGGGTCATTTTGCAGCGCACACGGTTCTCCCGCAGGGCTTCGGCCAGGGACTTGCGGGTGGCTTTCTTTTCTTCCCGCACTTCGTGGGAGTTGATGTAAACCCGCAGCGCCTTGATGACCAGCCACAGCAGGTAGATACCGACAATGCCCATAACCAGCATGAGCGCAAGATTGAATACCGTCCAAAGAATGCCAAATACTTGATATTTCATTTTATAATCTCCTATCAACAGCTTGCAGTGGGCGGTGCACCGCCCGGCAAAACCCGGCCGGATGGTCCGGCCCCTTGTGTTTTGCTGGCCTTATTATAGCGAAAGCACCCGGTTGCCGCCACCAACTGGGGCGATACTTTGGGTTGCAGCCTGCTATTTTGCCGGTTTTGGGGCCATTTTGCATCAAAAAGCACCCACCCGCCGGAAAAACCTGGCCAGGCGGGTGCAAAACCATGCGATCCGATTTTGGCAGAACCAGCGCAACAAACCGGGCCGTCGGGCGGCGGTTCTCTGCGCGTGCAGTGTTATACAATTTGTATTATTTGTTCAATATATCCAAGTCAAGCATCCTTTTGTTCGATTTCGACCATCACCAGTTCGGTCTTGCCCTCGGTACGAATCTTGTAGCCCCAGGTCCCGGTGCCGCCGCTCACAATGGCGGCGCAGGCGGGGGTGATCTGTTTCATGCCGTAATTCAGTTCATTATAGCGGAACAGCTTTGCCACAAGGCCGGTGGGCCAGATCTGACCGCCGTGGGTGTGACCGCTCAAAATCAGGTTTGCACCGGCTGCGGCATCGGCTTTCAGCTCGCGCGGCTCGTGGTCCAGCAGGATGGTATACACATTGTCCGGGCCGTTCGGCATCAGCTGGGCGGGGGTAAAGCGGTTACCCTGGGTGTACAGCCAGTCCTTGCGGCCCACAATGCGCACCGGGGTGGCATCTTTACCCACATAGGCCAGCTGGGAAACATCCTCCAGAATGCGGATGTGCGCCCGCGCAAAAGCGCCCTCCAGGTCCGCGCGGCCATAGCTCGGCTCCCGCCAGTGGTGGAACAGATCATGGTTGCCCAACACGAACCACTTGCCGCCGGGCGGGTCCAGCGTGGCAAAGAAGGCATTGAAGGAATCAAAATCCGGGCGTTCCACATGCTCGTCAAAAATATCGCCGGTGAAAAGGATCATATCGGGGTTCAGTTCCCGGATGCGGCGGTTCAGCTCCGGGATGCGCTTGCGGTCCACGGCACCTTTGCCGGGGTGCAGGTCGCTGATTTGCAGCACCCGCAGTTTGCCGCCCGGCAGGGGCTTGGTGGTTTGCAGGCGGTAGGTGGTGGTAACCAGGCACATAGCCTTGAAATAGCTCCAGAGCATCATGGCGGCCGTTCCCACCCAGGCCAGCAGGCCGCCCATCCAGATGGTCTGCCAGACCGTCAGCACCGTTCCGCCGATTGCACGGGCCAGCAAGCCCACAATGTCCCCGGCAATATACAGCCCGGTCAGATGGGAGTTGACGATCATGCCGGGGCCGAGCGGGTCCCGCCCGATCCAGGACATCACGGCCAGCAGCAACAGCGGCAGCAGCAGATACACCGCCGGATACACCCCCGCAAAGCAGGCCACAAACGGCAGTTTGAGAAAATTCAGATACAGCACCACCGCCACAAGGGCCTGGCCAATTTTGGGGATGGTGAACTGGATAAAATGCCCGTACATTGCAGGACCTCCGTTCTTTAGTTAGGAGTTAGGAGGGAGGAGTTG
This sequence comes from Subdoligranulum sp. APC924/74, assembly GCF_003324125.1. Taxonomy (NCBI): domain Bacteria; kingdom Bacillati; phylum Bacillota; class Clostridia; order Eubacteriales; family Oscillospiraceae; genus Subdoligranulum; species Subdoligranulum sp. APC924/74. The sequence continues at coordinate 5,934 of NZ_PSQF01000032.1, forward strand.
AGAGAATTAGAAATGAGAAATGAGAAATTATCCCCTAACTCCTAACTCCTAACTCCTAACTCCTAACTGATATTGTATCACTCGTGCCCGGCAAACTCAACAAACACAACAGGCAGGCCGCCTGCGGGGTTGCGGGCAGCCTGCCTGGAAAAAGCAGGGATAAGTCTTTATTCAGTTATGCCTGTTCTTTTGCCTTGATGGCTTCGTCAATGGCCTTGGCGGCTTCCTTACCGGCGCCCATAGCCAGAATGACGGTAGCGGCACCGGTAACAGCATCGCCGCCGGCATAGACGAACGGGCGGCTGGTCAGGCCATCGGGGCCATCGGTGATGATGCAGCCGTGCTTATCGGTATCCAGGCCGGGGGTAGTGGAACGGATCAGCGGGTTGGGGCTGGTGCCCAGAGCCATGATCATGGTATCCACATCCAGCTCAAACTCGCTGCCCTCCTTGACGATGGGGCGGCGGCGGCCGGAAGCATCGGGTTCACCCAGCTCCATCTCCACGCAGGTCATGCCCTTCACGCAGCCGTTTTCATCGCCCAGAACCTCGACCGGGTTGGTCAGTGTCTTGAAGATGATGCCCTCTTCCTCGGCATGCTCGACTTCTTCCTTACGGGCAGGCAGTTCGGCCATGCCGCGGCGGTATACAATGTACACCTGCTCGGCACCCAGGCGCTTGGCGCAGCGGGCTGCGTCCATGGCGACGTTGCCGCCGCCCACAACGGCAACGGCACGGCTCTTCATGATGGGGGTGCGGCTGCCGGGCTGGTATGCTTTCATCAGGTTCACGCGGGTCAGGTACTCGTTAGCAGAGTAAACGCCCTTCAGGCTCTCGCCGGGGATGCCCATAAAGCGGGGCAGACCGGCGCCGGAAGCGATATAGATTGCCTCAAAGCCATAGTCGTTCATCAGCTCGTCAACGGTCAGCACCTTGCCGATGACCATATTGCACTCAATATCAACACCCAGCTCTTTCAGGCCTTCCACTTCGTGCTGCACAATATCCTTGGGCAGACGGAACTCCGGAATGCCGTACATCAGAACGCCGCCTGCAACGTGCAGGGCTTCGTATACGGTAACCTTATAGCCCAGCTTGGCCAGGTCGCCGGCAACGGTCAGGCCGGAAGGACCTGCACCGATAACTGCCACCTTATGGCCGTTCGGCTCCGGCTTAGCAGCCGGGGTGTGGACGTTTTCACGGTGCCAGTCAGCCACAAAGCGCTCCAGGCGGCCAATACCGACGGGTTCGCCCTTGATGCCGCGCACGCACTTGCCCTCGCACTGGTTCTCCTGCGGGCAGACACGGCCACAGACAGCGGGCAGCGCGCTGGACTTTGCGATGACTTGGTAAGCAGCTTCAAAATCGCCCTTTGCCACTTCGGCAATAAAGGCGGGAATATCGATCTGAACAGGGCAGCCGGTGCGGCAGGCGGGCTTTTTGCACTGCAGGCAGCGCTTGGCTTCGTTCACAGCCATTTCAGCGGTATAGCCCAGGGCAACTTCCTTAAAGTTTTTGTTGCGGACGTTGGGGTCCTGGCTGGGCATGGGGCATTTTTTCGGGTCCATATTCGGCATGTTACTCAACCTCCTTTTTCAGCAGGTTGCATTCCGCTTCCCGCGCGTGGGCTTCAAAATCGCGGTACATGGTGCCGCGGTGCATGGCTTCATCAAAATCGACTTCAAAACCGTCGAAATCGGGGCCATCCACACAGGCAAACTTGGTTTTGCCGCCCACAGTCAGGCGGCAGCCGCCGCACATGCCGGTGCCGTCCACCATGATGGGATTCATGGAAACAACGGTCTTAACGTTATAAGGCTTTGTGGTCTTGACAACGAACTTCATCATGATCAGCGGCCCGATGGTGATGACCTCGTCAAAGTCGGCGCCATCCTTGATCTTTTCTTCCAGCGGCATCGTCACAACGCCCTTCTGGCCGTAAGAACCGTCATCGGACATGATGATCAGCTCGTCACAGCAGGCGCGGAATTCGTCTTCCAGGATGACAAGGTCCTTATTGCGGAAGCCGATGATGCCGGTAACCTTGGTGCCCTGGGCCTTGAGGGCCTGGGCAACGGGCAGAGCAATGGCGCAGCCGACGCCGCCGCCGACTACGCAGACATTTTTGAGCCCTTCAATTTCAGTTGCTTTGCCCAGCGGGCCGACAAAGTCATGCACATACTCGCCCTCTTTGAGGGAGTTCAGCTGCATGGTGCCTGCGCCGACGATCTGGAAAATGATGGCCACAGTGCCTGCTGCGGCATCATAATGGGCAATCGTCAGGGGGATGCGCTCGGAATCCTCCTTGGCGCGGATGATGATGAACTGGCCCGCTTTCGCCTTTTTAGCGATCAGCGGTGCTTCAATGACCATTTCGGTCACTGTGGGGTTCAATTCCCGCTTTTTAACGATCTTGAACACTTGTTCTAACCTCGCTTTTTCTCCGTTTTATCATTCCGTCCCCCGCCTGCCAAATGCGCACAAGCAGGCAAAAGGGTAGATGGTATCATTGTACCATACTTACTTTACCAGCTTTTTTCAGGATTGTAAAGCGGTAAAGTGTGGTGTTTTATCGTCGCAGTGTGTCAAAAAATGCTCTGTCGGGGCGAACATTGTTCGCCTGCAGTCTTTCTCCGTGTATGCTGTTTCCCGGAAAAGCCACTGCATCATCAGGTTGGTGGGCACACAATGTGCGTACCTACGGCCTCCACAGAATAGTTATGACATGCGGTACCGTCCTGTCTGCGCTGTTCACACCGTCAAAGCGTCAATGGCGGCTTTGCATGCCTGCAGGGTCAGGTAGGTGACTGCACAGTCTGAGCCGATAAACCAGCGTTCTTCGCCGTTACAGACAATTTTGCGGATCAATTTTCCACGGTACTCCGCCTGGATATAAATGCCGTTTGCCATGTTGCTGCCCCCTTTTCCGGCCGGCCAAAAGTAGCCTTACTTTTTATTGTGCCATCTTTTGGAGCAGCTTACAAGGGCAGGCAGTGTAAAATTTCGCCCATGCTGCGTACAGAAAATTCAGCAGTTGCACCAAAACTTTATCCATGCGCGGCAAACTGATAATATTTGACAGCGTTTTCCAGTTTTTTCACTGGAAAACTGTAGCTTTTTATGCTATACTGTATCAAAATATCTGCCGTTTTATTTTTACAAAATTATTGCGTCCTTTTGCAGGGCGTGTATAATATAATAGTAGATAATACGGGTGTAGCTGCACCCGGCTGGAGGAATACGGATATGACAAAGCAAGAGATGCTGCAGTTAAAAATGACTGCGACCCGCGTGCGCATGGGCATTATTGAAGCGACCCATGGCGGCAAAAGCGGGCACCCGGGCGGCAGCCTTTCTGCTGCTGATGTGCTGACTTACTTATACTTTAAGGAAATGCAGATCGATCCGCAGAACCCGCAGGACCCTGACCGTGACCGTTTTGTGCTTTCCAAGGGCCATGCAGCGCCGGGTCTGTACTCGGTGCTGGCAGAGCGCGGGTTCTTCCCCGTGGCTGACCTGCCTACCCTGCGCCGCTCCGGCAGCTACCTGCAGGGCCACCCCAACATGAACACGGTTCCCGGTGTTGATATGAGCACCGGCAGCCTGGGCCAGGGTGTTTCCGCCGCAGCCGGCATGGCACTGGCCGCCAAGATGAAGAACCCCGACGTCAACGTGTACACCCTGCTGGGTGACGGCGAGATTGAAGAGGGCGAGTGCTGGGAAGCATTTATGTTTGCCAACCACTATAAGCTGGATAACCTCTGCATCATGATCGACGTGAACGGCCTGCAGATCGACGGCCCCACCGCCAAGGTCATGAACAGCGAACCGCTGGACCAGAAGATGGATGCCTTCGGCTTTAACACCATCATCTGCAACGGCAACAGCCTGGCTGATCTGGAGCAGGCATTCATCTTGTTTGACCGCTCCCATGGTTCCGGCAAGCCGACCTGCTTCCTGCTGCACACCACCAAGGGCCTGGGCGTGAGCTTTATGGAGAACGCTGTGGATTGGCACGGCAAAGCCCCCAACGATGCCGAGTATGACAAGGCGATGGCCGAGCTGCGCGCCAGCTATGAAGTGATGGAAAAGGAGGCTGAACGGATCAATGGCTGATAACAAGAGCATTGCCACGCGCGACAGCTACGGTGCTGCGCTGCTGGAACTGGCCGATGCAGGCCATGACGATATCGTGGTATTTGATGCGGATTTGTCCGCTTCGACCCGTACCTCAGTATTTGCAAAAAAATATTCTGAACGCTTTTTTGACTGCGGCATTGCCGAGTGCAACATGGTCGGTGTAGCCGCCGGCATGTCCACCTTTGGCTATGTGCCTTTTGTTTCCTCGTTTGCCATGTTTGCTGCGGGCCGCGCTTTTGAGCAGATCCGCAACAGCATCGGTTACCCCGAGCTGAACGTCAAGATTGCTGCCACCCACGGCGGCCTGTCCGTCGGCGAGGACGGTGCTTCCCACCAGTGCTGCGAGGACTTTGCGCTGATGCGCACCATCCCCGGCATGGTCGTGATCTGCCCCTCTGACGATCTGGAAGCCCGTGCCGCTGTGCGCGCCGCTTACGCCCACAAGGGCCCCGTTTACCTGCGTTTCAGCCGTCTGGCCACCCCTTCCCTGCATGATGCCAATAACTATACTTTTGAAATCGGCAAGGGCGAGGTTCTGTGCGACGGTTTTGATCTGGCCATCATCTCCACCGGTCTGATGACCAGCGAAGCTCTGAAGGCTGCTGTCACCCTGAAGCGTCAGGATGCCATCAGTGTGCGCGTGATCAACATGCCCACCATCAAGCCGCTGGACGAAGAGATCGTTCTGCGCGCTGCCCGCGAGTGCCACAAAATCATCACGGTGGAAGAGCACAGCGTGATCGGCGGCCTGGGCGAGGCTGTTTGCAGTCTGCTGAGCGAGAAGGCTCCCACGCCCGTGCGCCGCATTGGTGTGCAGGATAAATTCGGCCATTCCGGCCCCGCATGGGAGGTTCTGCGCGATTACGGCCTGACCGCTGACGCCATTGCCGATGCCGTGCGCAGCTTTGTGAAAGAGGACCAGTAAGCTCTTTCCCCCGCCCCATTTGATTCAATAAGCAACACCCCGCCATCCGGTTCAAACGCCGGGCGGCGGGGTGTTTTGGTTTGTATGGATTTAGGGCAATACCGCATAATTCTAAGTGCCGCTCCGGCGGGAATTGTGCGGTGTTGCCTTAGGTCAGAACTGATTGCACGCAAACACGCTGGCTCCGGTGGCGCGGGCGGCGGCAAGGCCGGTGGCGCTGTCCTCAAAGATCATGGTATGGGCGGCGTCCACGCCAAAGTGGGCCATGGCTTTCAGGTAGCCCTCCGGGTCCGGCTTATTGTTGACCACATCTTCCTGGGTCAGGATCAGGTCAAACCAGTCAGTGCAGTGAAAGTGGTCCAGCATTTCCGTTGCGTTCTGGCGGCTTCCTGTGGTAATCACGGCCAGGTAATGGGTGGGGCGCAGGGCTTCCAAGATGACAAACAGTGCCTCGTTTTTGCGGGCTATGTCCATGTTGGCGGCGTAATACTGCTTTTTCAGGTCATGCACCCGCTCCACATCCTCGGCAGAGGGGTTGCCGCCCATCAGCGGCTGCAAAAAGGCGCGGTAATGCCTGCCGTTGCAGTAAGCGGCATAGTAATCATAATCCAACGTAAAGCCGAACGACTCCAGCGCACGGCGGTAGCTTTCAGCGTTGACGGCAACCGTATCAATCAATGTGCCGTCCAGATCAACGGCGATCAGTCCTTGCTTTTTCATCAAACTTTCCCTCGTTTTCCCATGTGTTTAGGTCGTTGGCCACCATGACAAGCCCAGCATAGAACATGGGGGCACGCTTTTTATCTTTGTTGAGCTTGTAGGGCATCAGGCGCAGCCAGTGGATGAGCTCGTGCGCCAGGATACTGTGCAGCCCTGCCGCGCCGCAGCGGGCACGCAGGTCATCGCAGACCGCTTCAAACAGCGTATCATAGGCGGCGGAGCGGGTCAGCTGGAAGTCAATGTGGTTTTCCTGCACAGTGCAGCGCGGGGTCATCATCATGAACTCATAGCCGCCGTGCAGGCTTTGCAGCAGTTTGCCGTAATCCAGGTAGGGGCTGTCGTGCAGGTTGCCGGTGTTGGGGTCAATGATGTACCACGCTTTATCGGGGTTCTCCACATCGGTGCGGCAGATGATGTTTTCCACCGTCAGATCGCCGTGGATATCCGCCACGGGGTCTGCGGCAAACAGGGTACGCAGCGCATTGTGGTCAAACAGGCGGTCCAGCTCTTTCAGGTTGCGGTAGCTGCGGCCATTGATCCAGATGCGGTCATAGTTCCACAGTTCTTTCAGGATGCGGGCGTCCCGGATCTTTTCCAGATTGGCATCCATCTTTTTGTTCAGGTATTCCTCTATTTTTTCGGGATCCGCCGGGCGGGCTGTGGGGCGGTAGAGCTGTTCATCCAGTGCCCGCAGCACACTGCGCAGGATGGCTGCGCTTTTTCCCGGCGGGTTGGAATGGATATAGCGGAACAGCCCCACCGCGCTGCCGGAATAGGTCATATCATACCAGCAGTAGCCTTCGCCGGTGCCCTCGCGCAGAATTTCGCACAGCGGCAGGCGGGCGGCATTGCGGCGCAGCCAGGCCAGCTGTTCGGCCAGTTTGGCACCGTCCGCGCCAAAGGCGTATTTGCGGTAAAAGGTCGCGGCACCATCGGTACACAGCATGGTAGTTGCGTTGGAACCGGCGGAATAATCCTGCAAAATGGTAATGTTCTGGTTGATCTCAATGAACTTGGCCACATAGGCTTTGTTCTGCAGGCTGAAATACTGGTTGAGGAATGCGCCGCGGTCCCGCGGGTCCACCTGGGGCAGCAGGTTCAGGTAGTTTTCCTGCCCGGCTTCCCGGTTGGCGATCGGCTCCGCTGCACCGTTCAGGGCGGCGCGCAGATGTTCCGGCAAAAGAGGTGCCGCAAACATAACCGCCAGCGGCAGCAGGAACCAGGCGATCACCAGCCCACGGGCGGCATCGCTCAAACCGAGGGAGCCCGCCACGCCAAGGCTGGTCACATCCACGCTCTTGACGCCGAACAGCATGTTGAACACTTCCACCAAGCCAAAGCTGCCGCCAGCGCCGCCGCAGGCAATGATTGCCTGCCCCAGCACCGCGTAAGAAGCAAGGTAGGCCCCCCACATGAGAACCGTATTGAGCAGCAGCCGCCACAGGTTGACGCGGCGCAGATCCTTGAAGGTATTGATGAGACTCCAGCAGAACACAAGGCCGTCCAGCTTGATGGTATCATTGAAAATGCTGCACACGGCCAGGCAGCACCGCTTGAGCAGGTCCCGCAGCAGCACCACCAGCACCAGAGCGGCGGCCAGCAGCAGCGCAAAAACCAGATAATACCGCGCTGCGCCCAAAACCGCAGCGCCGCCCAGCCCGGCCAGCCGGAACCCGCCGAACAGCAGCGCCACCACCCACACATCCAGAAAGCGATCCATGATGACAGTGGCAAAAGCAAAGCCCGTTCCGGTTTTCATTTTGCGGCCAGCCAGAGCGGCGCGCAGAAAATCGCCCACATGGAATGGCAGCAGAAAGTTGACGGCGTAGCCCCCGGCCATGGCGCGCAGCAGGCTGCGGCGCTGGGGGTATTCATAAATGCGGATGAACTGTTCCCACCGGAGCAGGCGGAACACATGCCCCAGCAGCACCAGCGCTGCAGAGGCAAGCAGCAATAATAAAATGGTTCCGAAAGGTTGCATCGGCGGTCACCTGAATCAGTTAGTTTATTGGGGGGATTTTACATCAGCATTTCAAACGCGGCCTTGTTGGCTTCCTGTTCCGCCTGGGCATACTCCGCCGGGGTGCCAAAGGGCAGGTGCAGATCAGTTGCAAATCCGCGCAGGTCCACCCCGCGGGCGGCCAGCACGTTGTAAATGCCGGAAACAAAAAATTCTTTATAATCGCAGTGGTGCAGGTACTCTGCACAGGCGGAAGCATAGAGCTGCTTATTTTTGAAGTAATACGCCCCGCAGATGGCATCATGGCTGACGACCTGCTTTTCCACCGTGTGGCACACCCTGCCGTCGGCCCCATATTGCAGGTAGCTGTAGGCCGGGGAGTCGCTGGCAAAGGTCAGCAGTGCGCCGTCCGGGCCGTTGGCAAAATCGCCCGCCTTGCAAAACTCATTGAACGGCTTGCAGAGGAACAGGTGGTCGCAGTCATTAAAGAGCAGCGGCTCATCGTCCGGCAGGCTTTCCGCCCCGCGCAGGGCGGTGATGGCGGCGCCCTCCGTCACTTCGGGCAGGGCCACGATTTTGGCATCGGGGTAATAGGTTTTGATTTCCCGGTCAATGGCATGGTCGCGGATATGCTCCTCCAGCACCACAAAGGTGATATCGGCACAGTCCACAAATTTGGCAATGCTCTGGGTTGCCCAATAGAAAAACGGGCGGTCGTTGATCTCGATCAGGGGCTTGGGCATCACAAAGCCGTTTTCAAAAAAGCGGCTGCCGCGCCCGGCCATCGGCATTACAAGGTGCAGCTTTGCCATGTTATTCCCCTTTCGCATCGCGGGCAGCCAGCATGGCGCACTCGTTCTCGATCACGCGGCGCAGGCCTTCGCGGATGTCGATCTTCGGTTCCCAGCCATAGCACTCTTTGGCGTGGGTGTTATCGCACAGGGAATACTTGTTGACCTCGTGGTCCAGAATTTCCGGCTTGATGCCGTAAGCGCCGCCGTACAGCTCCGGGTACTTGGCCCAATAGTGGCTGGACGGGCAGTATTTGGCTTCGATCTGCTTGCCCATCAGCTCACAGGCCGTAGCGTACAGTTCGCGGACGGAGTAGTTCTTGTTGCTGGAAACGTTGACTGCATCAAAGCCCGGCTGATCCCACACGCGCATGGCCAGGTCGATAAGGTCATCCACATAGATATAATCGCGGCGCTGGTTGCCGTCAGAGTGGAACTCCGGCACGCGGTCATAGTACAGCTCGCGGATCATATAGCCCACAAACGGCGGCTGCTTGCGCAGGCAGTCAATGTGCGGGCCGTAAACGTTGGCAAAGCGCAGGCAGGTGATGTTCATGCCGTAGGTATCGGCAAAGCTCTGGCAGAACCGCTCGCCGCAGTATTTGGTGTTGGGATAGATCAGCGTGGGCGGGTTGAACTTGGATTCCACGGTCGGGAACTCGGTTTCATTCTCGTACATCGCGTTGGTGGATGCCTGAATAACATGCTTAACGCCGGTGCGGCGGGCGTTTTCCAGCACGTTGACAAGGCCCAGCGTGTTGACGCTGACGGCCTCCACCGGGTCGCTCTGGCAGTCCGGCAGGGGGGCAATGCCCGCAATGTTATAGACGATATCAAACTTTTCCTGCTCAAACAGGGCTTTCATGCCCTCTTTATCGCGGATATCCATCTTGATGACATCGGCGGAAAAATCATGGTCGTCAAAATGCAGGTTATCGGCGCTGCCATAGCTGTAGTTATCCACACCAATGGCGGTATGGCCGTTTTTCCACAATGCATGCATAAGCTGGCCGCCGATAAACCCGGCAGCACCCGTTACCAGAACCTTCATAATCAACATCCCCCTTTACAGATTGGAAGCAATGATGGTGCTTGTATATTCTTCGATTGGTTTTTCCCGCCATTCGCGGGTCACAAACTCGTTTTTGTTTTTCAGGTAGCGCCCGCACAGTTTGAGCAGGCTGACGCCAAAGCTGGTGAGTTTGTTGTTGGATACCTGGTCTTCCTCCCGCCAGCTGATGGGGAAGAAAAGGACTTTCTGCTTGAGGTGGTAGAGGGCCAGGATCATGCAGTCATTAAAATACAACGTATCCGGAAATTTTTTATAATAACCGTTTGCCAGCGGTGGCACTGCGTACAGGTTCAGGCCGCTGCCCAGGTCGGTGATCTTGTGCCCGGCCACCAGGCTGAACAGCCAGTTAAAGCCATAGTTGCCCACCACACGCAGAGTGCTGTAGCCCTTGATGCGGCTTTCCGGCATAAAACGGGAGCCAAGGCAGCAATCGTACTTGCGGTGGCGGCCGCTGTGTACCAGGGGCAGCACATCGCGGATATCGCCCTGGTCGTCGCCATGCAGCACAATCAGGTAGTCGAAGTTATGCTGAACGGCGTACTGGAATGCCACTTTATGGCTGCCGCCCAGGCCATAGTTCTGGTCGTTGCGCAGCAGGCGGACCGGGGCCTGCGGGTGGGCCTGCATCCAGCTTTGCACGGCGGCCTCGGTGCCGTCGGTGGAGCGGTTATTGACCACGATGCACTCGGTGACCATAGCGGCCACCTGACGGTCCAGCAGCTGGTTCAGCACACGGGGCACCTGTTTTTCACAGTTATAGGCAGGGATAAAAACAAGAAAGCGTTCCGGCATAGGGCAAGCCTCCTGAACAAGATATTTTGATTGATTATAGAATACTATATTTGGGGCGGGGGGTCAAACGAAATCGCATGATTGCCAGGCGAATCATGCGATTTGAATGAATAATGAATAGAGAATAAAGAATAATGTTGGTGGACCGCCGCGCGGCGCGCGGCTCAAAAATAATAGTGGGGTCGTTTCCCTTGCAAATGCCCGCAAACTTTCCACATTTTTTCCTGTGCTTGTGGAAAGCTCAATCAACTACCAGCACTTGCAGGTGGGCGGTGCCGTGGGTGACGGGGTAGCGGGCGGTGATGGTAAAGTTTTCTTCGATCCAGGCATGGAACGCGGCCATATCGCGCACTTCGGCTTCATCATACAGAATCACATCGGGACGCTTCTCGGGCAGTTCCTCATAATACTGGATGAACCGCGGGTCGCTGTCGGTACCGGAGATGACGGACGCCTGACCGATGGTCAAGGTTCCTCCCGCCATCATAAAGCCAAGGCCGTGCTGCTCGCCAATAGCCTGCAGCACCTGCTTGCCCGCAAAGGGTTCCAGCGCTTCGTACAGGGCCATCTGCATATCGGCGGCTTTTTCGTCCGCCCAGGTCCCTGCGGCGGGGCCTGCGGTGATCTGCTTCAGGTTGGCTGTTGCCACATTGGCAGGCTTCCAACCCGTTACCAGAACGCACCAGAACCGGCATACCAGCAAAAATACCAGCAGCGCCGCCAGCACACACTGGCCCTGGGGCAGTTTTTCCTGTTCCGGATTCTCCTGCCTGCACGCCAACATGGCAAAGCAGCCGCAGAGCGCGGGCCAGGTCAGATACATAAAGGTAGCCGAAAAGCCCAGCAGCGTAGAGCGCAGAATGAACGCATACGCCGCCATGCCCGGCAGAAAGCCCAGCCAGAACAGCGGCTCCCACGCCGTGCCGCGCCCCTTGCGGAACGCCCAGGCCGCCGCCAGCACCAGCGCCGGCATAAAGTAGCGCTCATCGGAGCTGGAGTCCGCCACAGCGCGCACCACGCAGAGCAGAGCCGCCAGAATGGCCCAAAGGTTCAGGGCAAGGCCGATCCAATCCCGTTTTTGGCGGGTTTTGGCCCACCACAGCAGACAGAGCACCACGCTGGCGGCCAGCGGCTTTGCCAGGAATTTGGCGGTGTTCAGTGCCTGGCTTGCCAACAGGGCCAGCCGCTGGCTTGTGGTAAAATCATACTGCGGGTCGTTCAGGATCAGGCTGACGCGCTGCAAAAACGCGGTAAGCCCCATGCCGGGCAGCACATACGCCAGAAACGCTGCCGCGCAGGCCATACAGCCCAGCACAAACAGCACCGCGCCGCGGGGGATCTTACAGATCGTCGGCTCCTTGCCGCGGCGGCCCAGCAACACCATGCCGATAAAAATCACCGCCGCCGCCAGTGCGCTTTGCGGGAACGCCAGAAAGCTGAAGCAGGCGCACACCGCCCCCAGCACTACCAGCCATGGGCGGCGGAAACCATGGGTGTAATAATGGTAAAAGCACAAAAATGCTGCCACGGTGAAGTGGAACTGCTGGCTGATATAATCCGGCCCCAGGAACCACTTGGGGGTGTAGACAAACAGCACCACCGCGCTCAGCAGCGCCCCATGGCGGCCAATGGTCTGCTTGAAATCGCGGTAAAATACCGCGCTCATGGCCGCTTTGCAGACCAGCACCACAGCGCGCACAAACAGCAGCGCCCCGGTGGTTGTGCCTGCAATGGCGGTATACAGAGCCAGCACCAGCGCTGCCGGTAAGGCCGAAAGCTGGTGCGGCTCCCACATGGTATAAAACAGCCGGTCCCCCTTTACCAGGCGGAAGCCCAGGGAGAACGCATATTCTTCATCAATTTCCAGCCCCACAAACAGCGTTTTGGCCATGGCGAGAACCGCTAGAACCAGCAGCACCGGGGTTAAAATTTTCCACAGGCGGTCCTGTGCATTTTTTTGCGGCATAAGCCGCCCCTCCTCTATTGTTTGATTTCATGTAAGGCAAAGCGACGGGCGCACAATGTGCGCCCCTACGGGAGTTCTGCAATTTCTAATTGCTCATTTCTAATTGCTAATTAGGTTACAGGTGTTTTTGCAGCAGTTTGTCCCTTGCGCACAGCAAATACGGCAGGTAGTTTTCGCAAAAGGCTTCCCATTTGCATTGCAGCCAGCTGCGGGTGTGCTGAGAATGGTGTTTGACCGCCGCCACATCAAAGTAGCGGGATTTATTGCGCACAATGATTTTTTGCTCAAAGGGCATCTGCCAGCCTTCCGGGTACCAGTAAGCAGGGGTCAGCAGGCGGTAGCTGCCGGGATGTTCGGCGGCATAGCGGTTCAGCTGGCTTTCGTCATGCCACAGGGGCACCACGCCGTTGCGGATATCCTGCTCTGTGCGGCGGTCCAGCTCTTTGCACATGGCCAGGAATGCCGCGGAGGTACCGCCGTTCAGCCCGCCGGAAACATAGTCCCGCCCGCAGTTGTACGGGATATAGGCCGTACATCTGGGGTTGCGGTCATAGCTGTAAAACATCGGCTTTTTGTTCCAGAACCCCGGCTGCTGGACCAGCAGCAACTGTTCCCCCTGCTGCGGACGGGGCAAAAATTCTTCCGGGGTAATGACCTCCCGGCAGGTCAGGTTGGCGTTGAAAAAGAAGAGATAATCCAGCTGTTCCAACGCCTTTTCCTGGGTTAGGAAAATCGCAAAGCGCTTCATGGTGCTCAGCGGCCAGTCATAGGCGGGCTGGGCAATGCGGTGCACAGCGGGGTCATCCTCGTGAGCGATGGACGGTGCATCGGTAAAGATAAAGTATTCTTTTTTGCAGCCGGGTAAAAAGTTCCGGCTGAAAGTTTCATAAAATTCCGGCCAGAACACGGTGTATTTGCCGGTGCAGATATACAGCATGCCAATGGTTGCCATGTTGTGTTTCCCCCTTAACGATGGGTAATTTTTTGCCAAAGGCGGCCAGCCTGGGTGCGCAGATAGGCGGCATCGCTGGTCCAGATATAAAACGCAAGGTTCAGCACGTTGGGCAGGATGCAGACCACAGCAGCCCGCCCCAGCAGCCCCAGAATACCGCCGGGCAGCAGGGCGCACACGCGGTAGCTGCCTGCCATAAGTACCACAAGGGTGACAAGATGCACCGCCTGCACCCGCAGGTAGCGCCAGCCGCTGCCGCGCATATACTGGCGGCAAACCACAATGCCGCGCCCCACCCACATGATGCAGTGGGCCACAACGGTAGCCGCCACAATGCCGGTAATGCCAAACGCCGGGAAGAGTGCAAAGCTTAGAATCAGGTTTGTGGCGGCAGAGGCGACCATGAACCACTGGTCCTGCTCAAAGTGGCCCAGCACGGCGCGGTAGGAGCCGAGCATCCGGTGGTTCCAGCCCACATATTCGTTCAGGCTGAACACAATAACAAAGCCCAGCGGCAGCAGGCGGTCACTGCCCATCCACAGGCTGATAAATGGCTGGAACAGGCAGAGATATGCCGTTGCCACAAAACTGCCGAAAAAATAGCTGAACAGATCCAGCCCCCAGAACACCTGCTTATCATGGGCGTTGGCCGTGGCGGATTTATCGTACACGATATTGCCGATGGCTGCGGCAAAGCTGTCCATGATTTTATTGCCGATGTTGGTGGCGCTGTCCGACACGGTGGTATAGTTGCCAAGGTTAGCCGTCATAGCGCTGCCCGCCATACGGCTGGTGACGATGGTATCGGACGAGCCGTAAATGGTGTTGGACAGGCGGTGAACCAGGTAATACTTGAGGTCATGGAAGATGCCAAGATCCTTGAAATCCCGCAAAGTAACCTTGACCTCGTGCAGTTCGGGGAAGTCCTTTTTATACCGCGCTGCCACCACCAGGTTGGCACCGGTGTTGAACAGGATGCTGACACCGAAATACAAAATATAGTTTGGCAGCCACAGCGCAATGGCAATGCGGGCCAGATAGTTGGCAACATTAAAGCAGAAGTCGATGCGGGTACACAGGTACCCCTGCTGGGTGCAGGTGTACATCAGCCGCCGGGTGACAAGGAAATAGCCCGACAGCGTGGAGATGGTGTTGAGCAGGTAAACGGTATAGGCCGTCTGGATGCTGGCCACGCCGGGCATGATCCACGGCAGGGCCAGCGCCCCGATGCCCGCCAGCACGCAGATAACCACACCCACGGCGCGGTATGCCCATTTATACATGGACATATATTTGCTGATCTTCTCGGTATCCTTGGCGGCGATCTGTTCATACAAGCGGTAGCTGATGACGCTGCCAACACCGAATTCCGCGATGGAGAAAAAGTTGAACAGCTTATCCACCACCTGGGATGCGGCGGTGATATCGTTGCCAAAGTTAAATACCAGCAGCCGCCGCGTGGCAAAGCCCAGCAACATCAGCAGCAGGCTGGACCCCAGCGCATAGACCAGGTTCAAAATTGTTTTTTGTGTACGCAATCAGGTGTTCTCCTAGGTGTTTTGATAGGGTCAAGGCGCGGAAAGGCGGCGGGGTCGAGTGACCCCACCCTACGGGGCATGGAGCCGAAACCGGCATTTACGGCAGAGGTTCATGGGGCATCGGGGACGCCGCCCCCTACAATGAGTGCAGAGCTTTATTTCCGTTTCAGCAGCCCGGTCGCCCAAAGGGCAAAGCGGGGGCCGAAGTGGTTGAGGAGGAAGGCAAACAGCTTCCAGTCCGGGCGGGTGTTCTCGTCCCCCAGTTTCCAGAGTGCTTTGCAGGCGGTCATGCCGGGGGCACAGGCGGCGCGTACCTCGGCATCACGGCAGGCAGCGCCGCGGGCCTGCGGCCAGAACACATTGGCGGTGCGCCGCCAGATCTCGGCTTGCTCCGCCGGGGTCCAGGGGCAGTCCGGCGCGGCGAACATTTTTTCAAACCGGTGGATGACCGCCGCGATGCCCGCAAAATGTTTGGCAAGGCCCGCGTTCAACAGGCTGCCCGCCCGGTTGGCGCGGTAGACCACCAGCTCCACATCCAGGTAATACAGCTTGGGGCAGGCACCGGCCAGCACCAGGTCAAAGGGATAATCCTCCGCCCAGCGGACCTCATTCCAGAAAAGCAGGTTATACTTAACCAGAAATTCCCGGTCAATACAAAAGCGCCAGACCGCCCAGTGGCCCGCGGCATACAGCCGCGCCACGCGGGCGGCGTAATCGGGGTCGGCATCCGGGCCGGGGGTGAACCGCTCCACCGGGCCGGGATAAGGCCTGGCATCCATCCCCTGGCTTTCGTCCTGCTCCAGATAGCGGCAGACGTACCAGCGGTAGCCTGGTGCGGCGGCCAGGGCGGCGCGCAGCTTTTCCAGCATATGGGGCGGCCAGTAATCGTCGCTGTCCAAAAACAGCAGCCACTTGCCCTTGGCGGCCTTGATGCCGGTATTGCGCGCGGCGGCCAGCCCGCCGTTAGAGCGGTGGATGACCGTAACGCCGGGGCAAAGCTGAGCAAAAGCATCACACATGGCGGGGCAGGCATCCGTGGAGCCATCGTCCACCAGGATGCACTCCCAGTCCGCCGGGCCGGCCTGCTCCACCACGCTTTTGACGCAGGCAGAAAGATAAGCCTGCACATTATACACCGGCACAATGACCGAAAATGTGATGTTTCCTGTGCGTTCCATCGCAGTTGTTTCCTTTACTTTGTCGGGATCAATGTCCAGTCGTGGTCATACAGGGCGGTCTTTTTGCCGTTGGCGTACCAGCGGTCCGGCGCGATCACACAGCGGCCCGGCACACCGGCCAGCCACTGCCCCCACCAGCTGAAGGTGGAGTTGCTCAGCACAAACGCCCGGCAGCGGCGCATCAGGGCAAGGTCCGCCGCGGCACTTTTTGCCCCGGTGCTGTAATGCACCGGCAGGCCCGCAGCGTCCAGATGCTGCCGCACATAGGCGGGGTCGTCTGAAAAGACAAACAGTTCCGCCTGGGGCAGGCTTTGGCACACCGTGCGGCAGGCGGCGGCGTAATACTCCGGCGTGCAGACCTGCAGGGCCGCGTTCTGCGGCAGCAGATAGTCCCCGCAGCGCCAATGCAGGCAGACGGGGAACGGGCTTGCCTCAATTTCCCGCGCAAAGGCGGCGGTCGCAGCGGTAAAGCCGTGTTCCGGGTTCTCAATGGGCAGCAGCTCCGCCCGGATAGTTTCAGCCTGGTCCTTAAAATAATCTGCCCCCTGGAAGTACCCCCAGGCCAGAAAGTTTTTGGCGTGACCGCGCTTGGCAGGGGTAAAGCCTTCAGTCGCAAAATGCAGGCCGATGGCGTTCAGCATAGGGGCCATGCGGGCTTCAAAGGGGTGCCAGTCCCGGTCCATCAGGCCCGCGCGCTGTTCGTGGCGGATCATCAGGGCCTTGGCGGCGTTCTGCACCGGCAGATGCTGCTTGGCAAAGCCTGCATCTGTGATGAACTGCACCTCTGAGCTGATATGCAGTGCCTGCAATGCCAATGCAGTGTGGGCCGGGGAGCCGGTTTTCCAGTCCTGCCGGTCAATCAAAGTGACAGGCTCCTGGCAGCACAGGCCCATGGCGCGGGCAAAGGCATACACAAACATCTGGTTGCCCAGCCCGCCGGAAAGTTCGGCGTAAATCATCGTGCGCCCTCCCCTGCCACTTTATCATACACCTGCTCCATGCGGTGTGCAGCGGTTTTCAGCTCATAACCAGCAGCGGCCAGCGTGGGCCAATAGTCCGCGTGCGGCCCGCCGGGAGCAATGGAATCCGCCGTTTTGGCCCACTCTTCAAACGGGGCACTGAGCGGCAGGAAATGCACCAGCTCGGTCACCGAGCCATCCCCCGGCACATTGGTGGAGGCCAGGCAGGGCACGCCGCAGCCCTGGGCTTCCACCAGGGTAACGGGGCTGCCTTCAAAGTTACTGGGCAGCAAAAACAGGTCAAAGGCATTCATATAGTCGGGCACATTGTTCTGCACCCCGGCAAACAGCACCCGGTCCGCCACGCCAAGCTGGGCGGCAAGTTCCCGCATGGGCTGTTCCTGCTCGCCGCCGCCCACCAACAGCAGCTTCCAGCGGGGGTCCTGCTGAACCATAGCCGCAAACACCCGGATGAGGTAGAGCGGGTTTTTCTGGTGGTTGAGCCGCCCTACAAACCCGGCCAGACGCTCGGTTCCGGTAATGCCGTACTGGGCGCGGATTGCCGTGCGCGCCGCGGCGTTGGGGTAAAAGCGGGTTTGGTCCACCGCATTGCAGGCAACGGAAAAGTTCGGCCTGCGGTCGATATGGTCACCAAACACAAACCGACCCGCAGCCACGCCGCAGCCCAGAAAGTAATCTGCAAACAGCTGGTACACCAGATGGGCGGCGCGCCAGGTCAGCGTCATGGGCGGGTAAACGATATGGCTGTGCACAATGATCTTGGCATGGGGGCAGAGCACCCGCATCATACCGCAGACGGGCGCGCCGATTTTGCTGGCAGTATGGTAATGGATGATATCGTAATCCTTATGGGTTTTCAGATGCTGGTACAGTGCGCGGATACGGGCTTTTTTATTGTCCGGCACCGCAATGATATGCACCCCGGCTGCTTCCAGTGCCGGCGCGCACGAAGCTTGATCTGGCGGGCAAAGGCCGACAAACAGATCCACCTGGTAGCGGGTAAGGTCCAGATTGAGCAGAAGGTTCTGCACATAGCGCTGCACCCCGCTTTGCACGCCAAGGTGGTTGCTGATCATCAGGATCTTCATGGATACGGCTCCTTTGCACATCTGGATTCGGGCGGACGGTTTGTTATAACGTAATTTTAGGGGCGCAGGTTCTACCAGTAGCTGCCACCCTCCACCGCCTGCTTGTTGGCGGGCTGTTCGGCGGGGGCGGGGCGCACCCATGCAGGGTTATACAGCTTGCTGATTTGGGGGTGGGTGTCCCACCGGCGGCCCTTGATGCCAAACAGTAGCTGCGTAGCGCCGCTCATCTGGATGGCAACATGGCCGGTGTCCCGCGCATGGGCGGCCAGCGGCAGGCCGTAAGCACCTGCGCCAATGATGGCAACCTCATAATCGCAGGCATCCATCTGTTTTTCCATTGCGGCAAGGGCATCAAACCAGGTATCATACCCGGTTTTCTGCCCGGCAAGGCCCTGCACTGCCGGGATGACGGTCAGGGAGGCCAGTTCCGGCAGAGTGTTTACCCCGCCGGGGGCGTTGGTGAACAGCTCCCCGCGCTTTTGGTACTGGGCGCGGATGGTATCCGCAAAGGGGTGTACCACCAGCACATGCTTTCCGGCCAGTGCGGCGCTCCAGGGGTTGGCATAATAATATGGTTCCAGCGCGCGCAGCTGGGTAAAGCGGGTGCCGTGGCAGCCATCGATTACCTGCCGCTCGGCCCCCACATCCCACAGCGCCAGCAGGTCCGCCCCCTGAGCGCAGGAAGTATACAGCTTGCAGAAGCGGTTCAGCGCTTTATCATCGGTGGGAAACACACCGGACAGGGTGTTGATCTCACCCCTGGTTTTCTCGGTATATTTCCCGGTCAAATATTCGGCCACGGTGCGCATCTCGGTTGCACCGCAGCGGCCGAACAGAAATGGCTGCCCGGCGCGGATGGCATCGGCAGCAGCCGCATTGCCCTGTTCCGCGGGCAGAATGATCAGGCCGCGGTATTTCCACCGGAAGCGCAGCCCTTTATAGGTATTGCGCAGTACCTCCAGCAAGGCTCCATCATTATCCACGGCGGTTTCCTCCTTGTTTGTCCAGCATGGCCAGGGCGGTTTCGGCGCTGTTTGCCCACAGGAAATGTTCATTCACGCGGCGCTGGGCAGCGTGGCCGCAGGCCGGGTCCGCCGCTGCTTTCTGGATGGCCTCAGCAAACTGGGCAGGGGTATCGGCAAAATAGCCGCTGGTGCCGGGCTCTATGATCAAATCCGGCCCCGGCGCATGGCGGGCAACCGGCGGGCAGCCCGCATACATGGCTTCCAGCAGGCTCATGCCAAAAATTTCGCCGTCATTAAAGTTCACAAACACATCGCAGGCATGGTAATAGGCCTGCACGGTTGCGTTGGGCAGCTGGGGAATGCAGGTACAGCGGTTTTCCAGCTTGTGGGTGCGCAAGGCATCCTGCAGTTCCCCGGTCAGGCTCCCCTGCCCGATGACCACCGCATTCCAGCTGCGGGGCAGTGCTTCCAGTACCGGCACCAGGTCCAGCGGGCGCTTGTAGGAATCCAGCCGCCCCACAAAAACAAGATAGTTGGCTTTGGGGTCCAGCTTCAAAAATTCCCGCAGTTCATGTTTTTCCCCATTTGCATTGGGGATGATGGCGGTATCCAGCCCAACGGGCATTACCCCGGCGCATGGCACATGCAGCTGTTCCAGTTGGGCGGCCACGGCGGGGGTTTTGGCATAGGTGGGGGTTTTGCGGTAGATAGCCAGGTTGCGGCGGCACAAAAGGTCCATCACAGCCCGCATAACCGGGTTTTCGGACGTACTTTTGATGGCCCCCAGCTGGCTGTAGAAAAAGATATCGTGATCCCGGCAAAAGCGGTACAGCCCCGGCACGCCGAGGGCGTTATCCCCCATCACATGCACGGCGTCCACATGCTCGTTCAGCAGCGGCTGCCAGGTGCGGTAAAAGGCACTGACCCCGGCTTTGCGGGCCGGCACATAATAGATGCGCACATTGGGCTCCAGGTCCTCGCTGGTCACAGCTTCGGGGGCGGCATCCGGGTCCGGGTACAGTACAACAGCCCGGCAGCCCAGGGCGGCAAACGCCCGTGCAAGGCCAACCTCCTGCCGGTTATAGGCTCCTTTTTTGCCGGATGCCCCGCAGTACAGCTGCGGGATGGCAATGGTTCGCATAAGCTTTGCTACTCCAATTTATTTTTAGGGCAACACCGCACAATTCCCGCCTTACGGCTTAAGCACCGCTCCGGCGGATGCGGCACGGCATCTGCGTTGCCAAAATGCTCGATAATGTCGGGTTGCGGTACCCGCATCGTGCTTCGGGGGCAAAAGCCCCTCGCACTCTGCGACCGCTGCCCCTGCTTCGGTTCGCTGTTTCCGCCACTGGCGGCGCTCACCTTTGCAGCATCCAGTATTATCTGCGCTTTTGGCTTAGCATCTGCCGCACCTCGCTCGCCGTATCGGCACTTAGAATTATGCGGTATTGCCTTAGGGTGTATCTTGCTTTTGGTCACACCTTGCGCAGGTAGCGGGCATCGATCACCTCAATGTCCGCATCCCGGCAATAGGTGTGGATGCCGATCAGATCCGCCGGGTCAATGCCCGCAATGGCAACGTTCTGCGGCATGGCGGCGCACAGTGGCACTTCCGAAGCACCGCGCCGCACCCAGAATTGCAGGTACACACCGTAATCCACCTTGGTGCTGACCTGGGCCGGGCGCACGGTCTGGTCGTTGTTGGTAAACAGCGGGCCAGCATTGCGGCTGCCCAGCTCATAATTGCGGTGCTGCAGGTTAAAGGGTTCATCCTCATCCAGGATAAACTCATCCACATCATCGCGCTCTTCCGCTTCGGGGTTTTCGCGCACAGTATAGCGGCGGTAACGGGTGTACAGCTGGTTGTCCGGCCTGGTTTCGCTGCACAGCACCGTCAGGGCTTCGGGGGTTTTATCCACAATAATGCTGTCGCACAGTTCGCGCCCCACGCTGAACGCCTGCACTTTCTCCCATTTATCCGGGAACTGGGTGCAGCGGTAAAGGGTCAGGCTGTGGTCGGCGCTGGTTTCCGGCAGCATCCACACTTCCCCGCGCCAGTCAAACACGGTGGGGAAAGAGAGATGGAAGTTTTCCTTTAATACCACGCGGGGCGGCAGCAGGTGGTCGTTTTCATCAAACTCCGCCACGGCAATATCACCGCGGTTCTCCGCCATATTGAATGCTTCGCAGAACAGCCAGCGTTTGCCGTTGTCATCCTCATACAGCAGGGGGTCGGCATACCAGGTGCCGGGGGTGTAGGGCAGCGGGGTGTAAGGTTCTTCACCCAGAGCGGGCAGCGGGTCGCAGCCTTCCCCCTTGGGGGCGCGGCGCACCGCAATGGTATAGATTTCTTTTTGGCCGCTCAGCTTTTTGATCAAACGCTTGGGCGGCATATGCAGGGCACGGTAGATCTGGTTCATGAATTTTCGTTCCTCATGATTTCCCGGTAAATTGTCATCAGTTCGCGGTAGTTTTGTTCCGCGTTATACGCCTGGCAGGCTTTTTGCTGCATGGCGGTCAAATCAAAGGTTTCGCCCACGTTTTGCAGCTTGCGCACGGCATCCGCCAGCGCGGCGGCATTGCCGGGGGCAAAGTGCAGGCCGTCAATCCCCTCCTGCACGGCAGCGCCCACGTTGCCAAGATCACTGGCAAGCACGGGGGTGCCCACCGCATGGGCTTCCGCCGGGATCAGGGCAAAGCTTTCATAGCACAGGCTGGGGCAAAGGGCGGCGCGGCTCTGGTCCAAAAGCTCGGTAAGTGTTCCATGCGGGAGCTGGCCGGTAAAGGTTACAGTATCGGGGGCGTTCTCTTTGGCCCAGGCTTCCAGCGGGCCGGTACCGGCCACGATCAGCTGCGGTGCGTCCGGCCCCAGCAGCTGCCAGGCCTCGATGGCGGTGCGCAGCCCCTTTAATTCTTCCAGCCGCCCAGCAAAAACAATCTGGTTTTTGCGCTGTGCCCAGGGCAGCGGGGAATGGTTCGGCGCGGCCACGCCGTTGGGCTTGCAGTACAGCCGCTCCGGGGTAAACACCGGGCGCGAAGCTTTGCGGTTGAATTCCAGCAGCTTGCTGCGATCAAACTCCGTCAGGGTGATCAGGTTCACCTTGCGGTAGGTGCCAAGCAGGCGATGGAACGCATAAATGCCCGCACAGACCAAACTTTGGGCACGGCTGCCGCGGTAGCAGCTGTGCCGCACCGCACAGCCAAGGCCATGCTGCGGGCATTCCTCGCACACATGGCCGTCCCGCATCAGGATGCCGTTGGGGCAGAAAATGCGGAAGTTGTGCAGCGTCTGTACCGCCGGAACATGCTCTTTGAAGCATGCCTGGAACACCGACGGGCTGATAGTCAGCAGGGTGTTATGCACATGCACCAAATCCACCTGTTCTTTGCGGATCAGGGCGCGCACTTCCCGCACGGTTTTGGTGCTGTAGATGGCCCGCAGGGGCAGCAGCAGTTTTTGGGCCAGGCCGCCGGCATCATTATTGCGCTCATAGGTGATCACGCGGTGGCCGTGGGCTTGCAGCATGGCGCACTCCGCGGCAAACACGGCGTCCTCGCCGCCGGGCAGGCGGTAGTGGCAGTGCACCAGCAAAATGGTATGCGGTTGTTCCGGCTGCGGCATCTGCGGCCCCCTTTCCCTGCGTGAACAGAACTAAATATAATTATTATACCGCGCAGCACCAGATATGGAAAGAGATAAAACGTAAAAAATGCCCCTGTGCACAACGCCTGCGCACAGGGGCAGCGGTTATTCAGCTTCTTCTTCCAGCTCGCGGACCAAGTTCCAAACTTCGCCAATGGTACCAAGCTGTTTTAAGCGGTCCTCTTCAACCTCGGTACCGGTAGCTTCCCCAAGCTGCCAGGCCAGCTCCACCAGGTCTTCTGCATCCACGCCCAAGTCTTCAAAGCTGGTGTCCTCGCTCAGTTCGGTGGCGTCACAGCTGAACTGCTCCGCCAAAATGTCAAGCAGGTCCTCAAACGTCATGTGTCCTTCCCTCCGTATCGGTGCATATGGTATTTCTATAATACCCATACGGCAGCATGCCGTCAATGGCAGATTCGACTAATATTGCGAGCTTTTTCCGTTAAAAGCGCACAAGTTTGTACGGCGGGGGCTGACTGTTTGTGGAAAAGCGCGAAATACAGTATGCTGGCAGTGCTGCATTTTGCAGCAGGCACTGTACACAACGGCAGGCGGTTAGCCCCACTTCAGAAAGGAGGTGAGAGCCATGCCAAAACCTCTGACTTTTCATGTTTTGGGTTTACCCATAGCAGTCACGGTAAAAAGCAAGAACCGCCACCTCGGCCGGGCCGTCAAGTTCAGGACCGGCTTTAGGCAACACCGCACAATTCCCGCCTGACGGCTTAAGCACCGCTCCGGCGGCTGCGGCACGGCATCTGCGTTGCCAAAA
>NZ_PSQF01000033.1:0-28974 GCF_003324125.1 Subdoligranulum sp. APC924/74
TTTCTGTCATGTACGATATTTTACCGGTGACGTTTTCCGTCAGAAATCATCACCGCCGAAATCATCCGAACCAAAGTTGTCTGAACTAAAGTCATCAGAATCAAGGTTGTCCGAATCGAAGTTGTCCTCATCATTATCAAGTTCATCCATTTCGTCCACATCATTATCGAACTCATCCATCAGCGCCTTACGTCTTTCCTCTTCTTCCCGGATACGATCCATTGCCAGAGAATAGTGAACATATCCGTCAATGCCCTTACCGTAGACCCCGAAATCCATATCCTTCAGCATAGTAGTTACCTCCGCTTTGTATTGGGGAAGGGAACCGCTCCCTTCGATACTTCTATTATAAATCATGGCCTGTCCTATAATTTGGACTTTAAACACATTGTACGAAATTATACAATTCTCTGCTTTGATACAAACAAGCGCTCTCTGCAAATTCGCCTCATCTTGAGGATTTGCAGAGAGCGCCTGTTAAATCTACTGTTTCATCACCTGATAATTTTCATCTTTGGGTCTTCAAGTATTATGAATAAGGGATACAAAGGCAAACTGGGAGTTATCAATTTCCCATATCGATAATTTCTTAGTTTGATGTAAATCGCTGTTTTTTTAGTTTTCTATCAAATGAAGTACGTCCCGTCTATTTGGTGAAACAGTACATCTTTAGTTTTTTGATAAATGCTTGACTAAATCCAAAGATGATGGTCTATCAGAGAGACTGTTATATATCTTCAAGTTTAAAAAGATAATTTTCAATAATTTTTCAAAAATCAGAATCGACAATTCATGACAAATCACCCCTGAATCGGGGAACGTTTCTCATAGAAAAGAACTACAAAAAATAAGAAAATAAAAACGGAAAACCATTGTCTGTAGTATAAGTATTTGTTATTATGAAGTAAATAGAGGATATTTTACAAAGTAAAGCTTAATCTAGAGAATCTGCCAGTGGCAGGCCTCTGTAGATACCAAGGTATACAAAAGGAGAATGAAAAAATGAAAAAAGAAGACATGTCCTGTATCGACTGCGCAGTAAAAAACTGCAACAAAATGGATAAAACCTATCCGGATTTCTGTCTGACAACACACATGGATGAAGAAGTTCTAAATGAAGCTATGGAATGCTACAATGAAGACGAGAACCGCAAAGTAACAATCGCTGCAGCTGAAGTAGAGTATGAGAATTACTGCAAACATACCCGTGTCGAAGAAATCATGGATTTTGCAAAGAAGATTAATGCGAAAAAGATCGGGATTGCAACCTGTGTCGGATTGTTGAAAGAAAGCCGTATCCTGGCAGATATCCTGCGCAGACATGGCTTTGAGGTGTATGGTGTCGGCTGTAAAGCCGGAACACAGAAGAAGACATCGGTCGGCATCCCGGAATGCTGCGAAGGTGTCGGTGTGAATATGTGTAATCCGGTCCTGCAGGCAAAGCTTCTGAACAAGGCGAAGACGGACCTGAATGTTGTGGTCGGACTTTGTGTGGGGCATGACAGTCTGTTTTACAAATATTCCGAGGCACTGACTACGACAGCAGTGACGAAAGACCGTGTATTGGGGCATAATCCGGTGGCGGCGCTTTATACTGCGGATAGTTATTATTCGAAGTTGAAGAAGAGTGAAGAAGAGTAATATTTCTAATTTGGGCGTTTAAAGATACATAAAGATATCCCATTCAAGCATTTCTCTTTTTATCCAACGAAAAAAAGAACACACAACACTCTGTATGTTCTCTTTCTGTAGTTACGTCACACTTACACCAGCAACCTGCTTTCCAATGGGGCTGCTCCGAAAGATGTACAGGAACTGTTAGGACACTCTGATGTCAGTACCACAATGAATATTTACACTCACTCAACAAGAAAAGCAAAGCGAGATTCCGCAAGACTTCTTGATAAAGTAGCGAGCAATGCTTAAACAAAAATTTCCCTTATTCCCTTGCAGATTCCGTATAAGGGCAAAAATAAGGGAAAATACATATCATTTCACTATATAATGGGCTGAAAAGCCTGTAAAATAAGGAAAGTCCAGGAAATCTTCCTACAAATTCCGATTTGCAAAACCGGGAGCCATCTTAATCAAACAATGTTCTCAGCCATGCCCAATGCCTCAAAATGATAACGCGGTTTACCCACGCTTCTTTTGCCATACTCGATAGCCTCTTTCGGGCAATAGCAAATACAGGCCATGCAATGCGTACAATTTGACCCCCAGACAGGTTTATCCTTATCCAGACAGATGTTATTCAATGGGCACAGCTGCACACATTTTCCACAGCCGATACAGGCATCACTTACCGTAAAAGCGTCCGCCTTGACGATTCCCTTGTAGAAAATGGGATTTACCGCGCTGCTCATAAAGCGGTCATACAAATTATTTCGCGGTGCGGGAAATTCCATCCCATTACGGATACAGTCAATGATGCTTCGGATAGCGGGCTTTGCGTTCTCGACAATCGCTTTTGCTTCCTGCTTGTCCGGTGCCGAGAACAAAGCAATATAATTTTCCGGCATAACGATTTGGGCCGTGCCCATGTAGGTAAGGGCTTTCTGTGCGGCAAGCTCCTGGTTGTACTTTGCTGCATTGCCGATCTCGCTGCCGCAATCCATCACGAACCAGATGCGTTTAGCGCTGACTAAATCCACTTTTTCAAGCCAGTCGGAAACAATATGCGGAATACGCCAAGCATAGGTGGGCGTGACCAATATTACATTTTCCTCTGTCTGAACAGACAAGGTGTCTTCCGCCTTGATGCGCTCATTAAGATTGAGGCAATCTGTTTCAAGCGCGGACGCGATACATTTTGCAATAAATTTGCTGTTGCCGGTGCCGGAATAATACAGAACCATGTTCAATCTGCCTCCATATCTCCGCACAAACGGTCTGTCACAAGAGCCTTGCAGCGCTCCCTGTG
Organism: Subdoligranulum sp. APC924/74; assembly: GCF_003324125.1. Classification (NCBI taxonomy): domain Bacteria; kingdom Bacillati; phylum Bacillota; class Clostridia; order Eubacteriales; family Oscillospiraceae; genus Subdoligranulum; species Subdoligranulum sp. APC924/74. The sequence continues at coordinate 2,924 of NZ_PSQF01000033.1, forward strand.
GGCAACATGCAGCGGATGATTTTGGAATGCTTGTAAGGCATCTGCATCCCGCAGCTCGGAATAGAATACGAGATCGTATTCCCTGCCGGCAGTGTTTGTATTGATTTCTGCGCAGCGGAGGCCTTCAATATGACCGACCATTGTCGCAACGGATTTTTGCAGGAACGCCAGTGCTTCCGCTTCTTTGTGTTCCGCTTTAACCGTGTCAGTGTATTTCCAGAATAAAATGTGACGGATCATAGCAATTTCACTCCACAAATTTAGCCATGTACTTCAGATTTCGAACAAAATGTTCCTTGTTCTTTGGAAAACAATCACGAATATCCGTGGTTGGGCTGTCTGCAAACTTGTCTCCTCTACCAGCACTTTTCTAAATCTAACGCAATGTAGGAGTCCACATACGCACCATCTTTCAAAGAAACCATATACAAATTTCCATGAATTCCAATGATCGTTCCCTCTTGACCACGATGCCGAACCCGGACGTGATCGCCGACGCTAAATTGCAAGCCCGACATTTTACCAGAATCTTTATCCGTAAGCGCACCGAAGAATAACGCACTTAAAAGACCGGGGCGCTTATGTTTGCGTTGTGGTGTAATTTCCTCTGATTCTTCATCACACACGCTCTGCAAACGAATCCCCTGATTTTGAGCAATTTCAAGTACCTTTCGGCGAACATTGTCATTACCAGTTTCAAAGTAAATATCATCCAACTGCGTTTGCGAAAAAGTACACGAAGAAGTTTTCAGAATCATATACAGCCCTTCATCGGCTTCGCATTGGGAAAGTTCCAGAATTTGCTCAGCAGTGAATTGGATACCGGCACTGGCAGCTCGTTTCATTAAGCGCCCGGCTGCTTTTTCATCCAAAATATCCCGCGCAACATCTACAATTTCTGCCGGGTTCACATCCGCATTCAGCATTGCATAGGGCAGCCTTTTGATTTGGGTAAAAGTAGCTCAGCCGTAAAATTTACTGTAATGTTCTTCCCATGTCATAATCTGCCCGCTTTCTGCGCTTATTCAACCCCCAGCGCCTTAAACACTGCGTCCTCAGCATTCTGGTATGGAATCAGCTGGAAGGCCGTCATCAGGTCTGCCGGCACCGTGGCGAAGTCCACCATAGACACAGCCGGCAGCAGCACTTTCTTCGCACCGCAGTCTGCACAAGCCTGCAAGGTGTTGGCCAGTTCATCTACTTTAATCAGCGTGCCTCCGATGGAAATATCGCCCAGCACAGCAAGACTGCTCAGCGTCGGGCGTCCGATGGCAATGGAGCACAGTGCGATCACCGTGGGCAATGCCAACTTTTCCGTCATGCCGATACCCTGCAGATCCTGATAGTTGACGATGTAATCCTTTGCCGTGGTGCTGATGTTGCCGCTGATATGCCGTGCATTGGCTTTCAGGAAGTTGAAGGCAGTGTTGGCGGCTTCCTTCGCCTTGCCATCACTGCCAAGGCCGGTCTTATCAAACTTGCCGCTGCCGGGCAGCATCTGACTTTCCAGACGGAACGCGCCGATCATGCCGGACTTGCCGCGAGAAATCGTGTATAACTGGCCCGGCGCACCCATGCCTTCAGGAATCAGCGTATCGCCGCCCTGCTCCGGCACAGAAACATACTTTTCCTCAAAGGTTTCGTTATCAATGTAGGAGAAGTTCACATCATAGAACTCCATGCCGCCCAGCTTCTTCAACTGCTCCTTGACACGACGGCGCATCTCCAGCGAGAGACGCAGCACTTCTTCCAACTCGTCTTTGCTGAACTCGCCGTTGGGGTACATCAGCTTTAAGTAGCCATCCACCATGCGGCGCACGGCAATCGTATCACGCTGGTTCAGGTTCTTGCCCAGCTTGAAATACTTATCCAGCGCATCGCCATATTGCACCTTGCGCAGCTCGCGGATGAATTCCGCCATGTAGTCGCTGATAAAGCCGTAGCTGTTGGTGAAATGCTCCGGACGGAATTTCGGGATTTCCCAGCCGGGCAAGTAGCAGTGAATACGGTCAAGGAATGCCGTGTCGGTGCCCATCTCCGGCGGGAACGGCTCAAACAGCGTGGAGGTTTTCAACACAACGTCCACGCTCTGGTTGATATTGCCCACAAATACCATGGAGGCTGAGGCCGCCTTCTCCTCCTTGCCGCGCGCAAAGGAGCCGGACGCCATGTAGTCCTTCATAATCTGCACGCCGTCTTTGTCCTTGAACTTAATGCCGGCAACCTCGTCAAAGGCAACGCAGTCCCACAAGCCGACCAAACCCACGGTCTTGCGCCCCATGTTATAGAACAGGTTGGCCACGGTGGTCTGACCGCCGGAGACCAAGATACTGTTGGGCGAAATTTCCTTATAGATATGGGATTTACCGGTGCTGCGAGGGCCAAGCTCACACAGGTTGAAGTTATTCTCTACCAACGGAATCATACGGGTCAGCAGCAGCCACTGTTCACGATAGGTAAGCGATTCAGGCTCATAACCGGCAGAACGCAGCATCAGGCCCAGCCATTCTTCCTTGCTGAATGCCTTGCGTCCTTGCCTGATCTCATCCAGATCGACATGGGGCATCTGGATAGGTGTCACGCGGTTGATGCGGATCGGCGCAGACTTTTTATCTTCCTCGATAAATTCATAGCTCAGCTGCACAATGCACCAGATGCCGCCGCAGAGCAGGCGGTCATACTTCTGCGGGTATTCGTCCTCAATAGGAATATCCTTCACGCCCAAGTTCGAGAACTCGGCCAGATACACATCCTTGCGCATATCCAGATGCACCGTAACCATATCAATAATGGTATGGCTGCCGTTCATCTTCAGCAAGGAAAGAATCTTCTGTGCTTCATCCGGGCGTACAAAGTTGTCAGAAAGAATCTTCTTTACCGTTTCAACGCCGGTTTCAATAATAGCCGGGTCATCACTGCTGCAATACTGCCCCAGCAGGAATTCCAGCACATAGACGGGCACATTCACGCCCTCTTTGATTTTCTTTGTTAAATCCTTGCGGACGATGCGGCCTTGGAACACCGTTTTCAGACGTTGCTCATAGCTCAGCCCCGCCATGCTGTCGCCGCCAAGATCATACATGGCACGCTGCACTTCATCGAACAGGGTTTCATAGGCATGCTGAATTTTTTTGAACTTCTCGTCTGCATCCGCATCACTGCTTACATCAGGGTGGTACTCCTTTGCCAAGCGCCGGTAAGCAGACTTGATCTCATCCGAGGAGGCCGTTTTGCTGACGCACAGCACCGCATACAGATCCGCATTATCGCTGAAATCCGGCTGCGGTTCCTTGGCTGCACCGGCAGCGTTATCCTGTGTGGGTTCGTCGTTGCCAATCTCGCGGCTGAATTCACTGTATTTATCATCCAAATCAGGCATTGTACTATCCTCCGTCAATTTTTCGGTGCTTCAGCAGGCATCAGGGTCTTTAAGTAGGGCAGCAGCTTTTCACGGTCATAGCCGCCGTTCGGATATTTTTTCATAATCTCCGAAACAAAGCAATAAGCAAAACCCATAAACTCCTGAATCAAATTATCAAGCTCATCCTTGCAGTTGCCCTTGATGGACATAATCTGCGCAATCTGCCAGAACATCGGCGGCTGGTCCCCCTGTGGCGTCATCATCTGGCTGACCAGCTTCCATGCTTCACCATGGTTTGCCATATCCAGCACAAATTCTTTAGCGGTTGTTCCAAGCTCCAGGCGGTTTTCGGCAAAGACCATTTCAACTTCCAACAACTTATCTTTTGCAGGAATGTTCCCATACATGATAATATCCGTAATCGTTTTCCCTATCAGCATGGATAATAACAGCTGCGGGTCATCAATTTCCCGCCCGCCATCGCTGCTGTTCAAAAGGTGATCCCAGATCACCTTCATTTTCTGGATGTGTTCCATAGAGCTTCCGCTGCCCCAAACATCCACCTTGGGCGGTGGGGCATGCATTGCGCGCTCAACCCCATCTGATGCCCGGCTCAAAAATCGCGTGCCGATGGTTTCTACACTGGATTGCAGCGGCCCGCAGAATGCAAAAGCCGCAATAAATCTTTGCAAGGGCGTGGTCAATTCATCGTATTTGCTTTGCGGAGTCCGGCATTTTTTCAGGCAGCGGCCCAGGCAAGTCCAGAATTCACCACACTCATCAACATCAACCCACCCCAGCGGGATCAGCTTCCTTACGTCTGCATCGGCACCGGTGGCCGCTTTAAAATCAGAAAACCACACACCGTCCGTGCCGCTGTTGATGATGTAATCCACCAAAATTTTCCGGTGGTCGTTCCAGGTATGGTCATTGCGGTAGATCTCCGCACAAACAGCCAACAACACCTGGGTTGCACCGTAATAAAGTTCTTTGGGGTAATGCACCCCATACGAACTTTCAGCAAATTTGCGCACACTCTTAATCCATTGTTCTGCGGCCTTTTGTGCTGCTTTATAGTTCTTTACCTCAAAATTTTGGATTTCCGTTTTTTTCTTTTTCTTTGCCTTAAAGTAATCGTGAACCAGGTGGTAGGTCATATAGTTCCACATGTTAAATCCACGGCTCATAATCGTTCCTTCCTTGCATCAGAAGCCAAATCCGAAGTCGTCCGCCATCGCAATGTCCATGACGACCTGACGGCGCAGCACCTCAACCGAGTTTTTATCATCGTAGGCTACCAGATAATACGGCTTTTTGTTGTCGTATTTCTGGTTCTTGAAGCTAAACCGCAGGCGGAACATCCGCTCCGCCGCCGTCTCGCCGCGCTTGTCAGCCACCACGATATTCTCATTGGAGATGCGCTCGTTATCTTCTCCCACAAAGTACACGCGGAAGGTCGTCTCGCGCACAGTGTCGCTGATTGGTTCATTCTGCATAAAGTCCAGCGCGGTGATCAGGTTCGTGATCTTCTTCAAAATGCTCACCAGCGTCAGCTGCACAGTCGTGGTCTCCATGCGGCCTTTCTCCATCCGCACGTCCAGCACAGGCACGATCATCTCCTGCGGGCTGGAGCCGCCGTGGACGTAGTTCTCGCCGCCGCCCGCCACCTTGAACACATTGGCCGCTGTCGGGTAGGACACCGTCAGCGTGTTCGTCTTGGTGTTCAGCACCGTGGCCATCGGCAGGCTGGCGACACCGGGCTGCGCAATGGGGTCAGCGTCCACAATAAAGCGGCGGTTCACAAACGCCGTTTTCGGGGCGGTGTTGGGGATCTTATCGCTCTCCGCCAGCGCGTGGCGCTTGTACAGGAAGCCATGATCCGCCGTGACGATAAAGTGCAGCGTGTTCGCGCTGCCCGCAATGCGGCGGATCATGGCAGCGATCTCCTCCACAGCCTCGCGGCAGGCAGCAAAGACTTCGTCCTCGGTGTTGGGCTTGTCGCCGCGCGCGTCAATTTGGTTATGATAGATGTACACGACTTGCTTGCCGGTAAAAACCGCCCGCAGGTCGTCTTTTTTCATGGCTTTCAGGTCGTCAAACTGGATGCACCCGCTCTGCGGCACGCGCTTTTGCAGCACAGCCTGCCGTTGCGCCAGGTTCTCGCAGGGCATATCGTCGATCAGCACCTGATACTCCGGCGTCATCTCCATCCGCGTATGGGGCAGCAACGCCGCCATGCCCAACCGCGTGTAGGACGGCAGCACGCCCAGCCGGGGTGTCAGCTGCACAGTAGACTTCGGGTCCTCGGCCAGCAGGGCAGCAAGCTCCGCGCCCACTTCATAGCGCATGGCGTCGGAGATAATCACCACGGTGCGCTCCTTGTTGCCGGCCACACACTCCGAGAAAAAGTTCCGCTGCAGCGCCATTCTTCCCATGCCGGCCTCCTGTGGGAAATCCGTATTCCACGCAGGGATAATTTTTGCCAGATATTCCGTGTTGTAGATATTCTCAACCAGCCCCTGCAATTTGTCGTAGGCGGCTGGCTCGTCCAGCTTGTCGTAGGCCGTGTAAAACGCACGGTACTGCGCGTCAATTTTGTAATCCTCGCGGTAATACTGCGTCCAGACGTGCTCATAATCTGCCGGGGCGCGGTAGTGGGCAGCGCTGACGATATGCCACGCGCTTTCCAGCATGGCATACTGCACCGCCAGCTTGCGGCCAAAGTGGGTCTTGGCGCGGCGCTGGCACAGCTCCGGGATGTTCTCGCCGTTCAGCGCGGCGGTCACGTCCTCGGCTTGCAGGCGCTCGGTCATCCACCCGGTCAGCAGGTCATCCACGCAGGGCAGGCACTCGCAGTCGGTCAACAGGTCATGGGGCAGCTTGGCCAGCGCAGCCTTGGCGTGCAGCGTCTCCTGCACAGCGGCAGCCATTGCGTCAAAGGCATCGCCGTAGTTGACATTGTTCATCATGCCGTCCATAAAGGCCAGCACACTGCCGGGCTTGGCGGCGGCAAACGGCTGCCATGCGTCCGGAATGACCTTCACGCTGTGGGCAAGGCTTGTCACAAACAGGCTGATTTTCAGCTTGTCCACATTCGGCGCGGGCACGGCAAAGCCCAGCTCTGTCTCACAGTGCTTCCAGAACACCTCATCCAGCTTGTACTTTGCCAGCTCGTCCAGCTTGGGGTTGGCGTCCGGGGTGTCGGCCAGCAGAATTTCCCGCAGCGCGTCCTCAAATTGCGCGGTGCGGCACTTGCAGACGGTGCAGAGCAGCGCTGTCTCCACGGCATCCGCCGTGTACGCCGCCAGCTTGTAATCACAGAACCGCTGCTTGCGGGTCTGCTCGCCGACGACCTTGGCGTATTTCTGCAAGACGGCCTTGCCCTCGGCCCCGATGCCCAGATCGGAGCACAGCAGCGAGATCGGGTCGGCGTGGAACTGCTTGGAGTATAAAATCGTATCCTCCAAGTGGTTCTGCTCCACGGGGGGCTTGGGGAACGGTGCATAGATCAGGTAATTGCTCTGCGGGTCCTCGCGTTCCAGCAAAATCTTGGTTCTGAACTGGTTGGTAGGCGTCAGATGCCAGATTTTTGCATTTTGCAGCGGCATAGCGTCCACATCATCGGCAAAATAGCCGTTGTCATCGTACCAGAACACCAGCCTGCGCCCTTCGGATGCAAACTCGGTGTTCAGCTTATCCACGATTTGGTTGTATTTCAGTTCAGACATAGATTTTTCCTCTTACTGTGTGTATTTTCAGGCGCAGATTTGCCCTTCCTTGCAGCACTCGTAAATATATTCCCGCAACTGATAGTAAACGTCCGTGTTGTAGTTGCAAAGCACGGCATCGATCCATGAGGTATAAACTTCCACAAGGCGGTCAACCACATGGTCGTAGTCGTCATCGCAGACATCCTCGATCAGACTGCAAGTGTAGAACAGGTCATGTTGTTTTTCATAGTTTTTCTCAAATCTTCGCCAGAATTGCCTGCTTCTTGCCGTCGGCGCCGGTTTGTACTTTGTCGTAGTTGACCTTTACGCCGTCGTCGAGGTCGATGGGGATGCGGGCGAGGGCGATGTGGCCGAGGCGGTCGTCGTAGTCTTTGCACTCTTTCAGCTGTTTGACGAGCTTTTCCTTGCGCTTGGTGGCTTGGGCGACCTCGCGGCTGGCGCCGTTGGTGATGGCATCGTCCATGCGGGCAATCTCGCTCTCGTAGACCTGCTCCATTTTGTACAGGTAGTCGGCGCGGACAAGACCGGAGGTGTCGGCGTTGTAGCGGTGCATATAGATCAGCGCCTTGAAGCCGTTCTGCTTGCCGCTGTCGTACAGCCAGTAGATGGGGCGTTTCTGGTAGATTTTTACATGGTCGGCGTAGAAGCCGTTCAGGAAATAATTGCGGATGACGGCGCGGGGGCTGGTGCCCTTGGTGCCGAGGGCCTTGGCGATGAAAGCAAGGTTATCTTCCAGGGTATCGGTACCGTACACGACTTTTACAAACTCCACAAAGCGGCCAACAATATCATCGGTGAAGTATTCTTCGTCGGTGATGGGCAGCACGTTGTCTGCGTCCGGGATAAAGGTTGTATATTTGCTGTCATCCCACTTACCGCCAGCATAGGCAAGGCCGTCCACATCCAGAGAGTAGCGGCCAAACATGCAGCCAACCGCATAAGAAAGCAGGCTTTTGATTTCCCGTGTCAGGTCAGCCCGGCGCACGGTAACGTCCTTATCCTCCACTTCGGGGGTCAGTTCATCCTGCAAGCCGTAAATATCAATAAAGATGCGGTTCAGCTCTTCCTCATTGGCTTTGAGCTGGTTAAAGCGCTGGTTGCACTCTGCTTCCCAGGCGGCGAATTTATCAGAAATTAGGGTTCCCATCGTTTTTCCTCTCTTAGTTCCATCGTATTTCAATGGAATGATTTTTTACTTCACAAGTGACGTCCATCCATTCTGGCATATTTTTAATTCCTGTATACCATTGTTTAAAACTATTACCATTATTCCCGTCATCTGTCTCAAGAGATTCATTCCATACAATATCAAACCCTTTGCTATCTTTACACTTTTCTTCAATACTAATCTTATTTAGAATATCATAGGGGTGCATCTTTAGAAGATCATCGGGGTGCGTCTTTAGAAGATCATCGGGGTGCGTCTTACAAAACCGTTTTGTTGGCTCTATCGTATCCAGCAAACAGAGCATAAATTGCAAGGGATATTTACGAATAGACAATTTATTTTCCGGGTGTATATGCCACAGCAACGGGGTAAGGCCATGCGACATGTATGTTTCTTCTTCTCTCGGCCCACCCAGCCAAATATTGTGGCAAATGATTGCATCAGCTATGTAGGCAGAATACATAATCATATCCGTATTCCAATTTCCATCTCGACCGTCCCAATTACCAGCTTCATCAAATCTATTTTCTTTTGTAGCTTTCAAAAAAGTTTTAACAAAGCGATCAAAGAACAAATTTCCCGCAATGATACCGTGCTCACAGGCACCGCTACAGGCACGATAATAAAAGTAGTTTTCAATCAGTTCTTTTGAAAACCGGATTGGAACATTCTGCGTTTTATACGGATAATCACCGTATATGGAATAGCGTATATCATGGTTGCCAAGATGAAATGCCAATGAACGATGCCGTTCGGAATCATTAGCCTGGATAGTACCAAACTCTATACAGCTGGCAAAGTCGTGATACATTGATGTTAAAAACCACGTGTGCAGAAAATCCCTATTATGATCATGCCAACCACTATAATGTGGTAGAAATGCTGTTAGCTTTTTGTCTATTTCTTGTTGAAAGTGTGGCAAAAGTGCCTTTCCAAGCAAATATAGCGATACTGAATGAACATGTTTACCTTTTGACTCATATTGCGTGTACAGAGCGCTGTCAAGCAATTCATGTTTTTTCCCCGCCATGTAATGTTCGTGCATGAATTCCTTACATCGGACTGCTTCACTTTCTTTATCATCACCAATGAATAGTCTTTCTGCACTATATTCGATGCCATAATAGGAAACACAATTTTTATTATATAGTTCAACTAATGTCATAACATAGCCTCACACTAGTGGGTGGCGCTTAAAGTCCCACGAGGTCTCGAAGGAGTCCCAATCGGATTTGGATAAAGTGAATGCTTTCTTTACGTTTTCTTCTACATCAAATTTATGGTGCTTATCCAATATAATCGGCAAGTTTCCTACGTCAACAACTTGAAATGTCAATGTCGGATTAAGAATAGATAATATCTTTGAAGAAATTTTGGTACACAAACACCCTGCAATGTAATCAAGCCAGTCGTCCTTACCCGGGAAAAACATCGGCGCATTAGTGTCAAAAATCAAATTACTTTCACAGATTCTCACGCCAAAATTCGTACTGCTGATTCTTGACCACGCAATTCCCCTGGTAAAATACTTATCCTCACTCGTTATTTTCCATCCTAAATTATCACCAAGTTGGGGATATGTTCTGCGAGTATTCTCCTTTATTTCATATCCATCATTTTCCCAATTAACGACAGATTCTGTATTACCATACCATTTTCTAAACTCTCCACCTTTATTATATGGAAACCACTTTGCGCCTGAACTTTGTGCGGACTCAGCTGAATCTGCATTATAACAAAACTTATCAATTGAAACTTCATGCCATAATCTTAAGAAACGAGTATTATCTCCTGTTCGCATTCCAAGTGTTACACGTCCAAGATTCTTTAATTTGGTTTCACTTGCAAGAATTGACCTTAACGTTTCAGATGCCCAATAAGCTATTGGTTCCCCAGAAATCTTAGAAAAATCACTCTGCTCTATCACATAGCGGTTCTCGCCGCTGACAAACATATCTGCTTTTGCCTTTTCACTGTCACCGTCAATCAAGCGGCAATACGTGCCTTTATAGCCCTTTGTATGGCTGCTGCGCATGACAAAGCTGGTGGTCTGCACGACCTCGCCGCCGATTTCATCAAAGCCGCGTGCGCCGAGGTGCGCCATATTGACCGTGTCAATCAGCTGCAATTTTGCCCGCAGCTTTTCAAAGCTGGAAAGGAACATCCAAGCGTGCTGGGTAATCATAGCCTGATACCCGCCGCGCTTGTCCATCTGAGCGCATCGCTCGATAAACACCGCAAACAAATCACTCTTGCTGTCGGGGTAAACCTTTTTCACATAATCGGACAGCCGCGCGTTCATGCCGCTGCCGCCCATATACGGCGGGTTCGTCACGACCACATCATATTTCTGCACCAGCATCCGGGCCTGCTCAATCAGCGGATACAGCACATTTACAATCTGCCCGGCCACAAGCTGGTCTGTCAGACTGCCCATGTCGGACGCACCGTCCACTTCCCGCAGCTGCTCCTGCAAGGCGTCCAGCTCTGCCAGCGTAACTTTCGGCTGCAAAATGCTGCCGTACTCTTTCGCGTTCTTAAACCCATCCAGCAGGGCGCGGGCGGTGGATTCCTGCCTGCCAAGGCGACCCAGTGCGTCAGTGGTCAGTTCTCCGCTCTCCTGTATCGCATAGACGTTCGGGTTCAGGTGGCGGCGCAGGAAGCGGCTGTCGTAGTGGCAGCCTTTCATCATCACGACAAAATAGGCCATCTGCGCGGCGCGGTCATCAATGTCCAGACCGTAGAGGTTGTGCTCCACAATGCTGGCGGCAGCGTCACGGTCGGTATAGCCCGCGCTGCGGTAAATCTGCATCAGCACATCAAACAGATACGCCAAAATATGCCCGCTGCCCATGCAGGGGTCGATACACTTAATATCCTCCGGCGTCAGGGCGGCATAGCCGCGGCGCAGCTCGGCCAGCTGCTGCGCTACCTGCGGCTCCTGCGGGGCTTCGTCCAGATAATACTTCCACTCGGATTTATCAAAATCCGGGTGACCCTCGCTCCACAAACGGCCAAGGCTATTTTCGACCATGTACCGCACGATCCAGTCCGGCGTAAACAGTTGCGTGGCGGCGGGGATGTTCTCGGCGCTAATCTTGATGTTCTTTTTGAGGTTGGCGAACACCTGCTCTTTCGGCTCGGTGTTGTAATACTGGTACAGCCAGCCCACGATCTGCACAGCGTCCTGCCAGTCGGATTCGGGGATGTCGTTTACCAGATGGCAGACCACGCCGTCCTTATCCGTGAAGGAGATCGCCAGCAGCAGCGGCATATAGTCGTCCACCTGCTCAAACAGGCGGGGCAGGCAGTCGCCCAGCGCGGCACACTGTTTGAGGAACAGCAGCCGGAACGCCTCGTCCAGCTTGTTGTCGTTTTTGAGCGCGACAATTTGCTGCTGCTCTGCCGGGGTGTAGTCCAGCACCGCGTCAAACGGGCTGGTGACGATCTGCGGCTCGGCGCGTCCGTCCGCACTGGACAAAACCCGCGTGCGGCTGGGCAGCAGGTCGTTGACCTCCATATACCGCACCGCAATCAGCCGGTTGAACCATGTGTAGGCAACCTTATCCACCACAGTCTGGTACGCCGCCGTGTAGCTGCCCTGTTTGGCGGTCTCCTTATTCAGCTCCGCCACAAAGCGCTGCCGCTGGGTGACGGCGTCACCCTCGATGCGGTAGGGCTGCGGCAGACCAACGTCAAAGAACTGCACGGTTTCATTGGACTGTGGCAGCGGCTCAGCAACAGCGGTTTCCGTCACGCCAACCAGCCCGGCGCGGTATTTGGTATCGGCAATCAGCTTATTGCGCGCCCATACAGCAAACTTTTTGATTGCGGGTTTGTCCATGGTTATCTCTCCTCGTCCTTATCTATGCACTGCTTCAAAGCACTGCTTATATATACGTCATATTTAGAGAACATGACTCGCCCTCACTTCTTGTACTTGGTGCGGAGTTCCTGCAAAACCTGCTGATAACTGACCTTGCCGCTGGCAATGCGGTCAAGGTTGTCACGAGTTGATTTGCTGATGGTCATACCCTCGGCAACAAATGTACCGCGAATATTGCGCAGATTGCTGTCATGCTGGGCAGCTTGCTTCGAACTCATAAAATCACCATGTTTTCTATTAGAACTCCACGTTCACAATCGTGTCGGGGTCAAGTTCGGATTCAAGGCGGCGGCGCAGGGCAGCGAGGTAGGCGTCAATGTCGGCGTCGCTCTCGATGCGCCAGCTGGTGGTCTGGGTCAGGGATTTGATGGCGAGGTTCTTGCGGCGCTTGAGCTGCGGTTTGGGTGGCTGCGGGATGACGGGGTCATCACCACCAGTCGGCGGGGTCGGGGGCGTCGGCGGAGTAAGTTTCTCATCCCGCTTATCCATCTCGTTCAGCAGGCGGATGCGCACGGCATCGGCTTGGTCTGCATAGCTGCGCAGGATGGTGACATTATTGCAGGTTTCCGCCTTTTTCTTCAGCTCGTCAAACTGCGCGGCGTAGGCGTTGCCGTACTGCGCCTTGTAGGGCTTTTCGTCCAGCACTTCCAGCACGCGGGCGCGGTCCGCTGCAATCGTGGAAAGCACCGGCTTGGTGGCTGCTTCCAGCACTTCAACATAGGCTTCGTTGTACTGGTCCAACAGGGCGGGCAGCTTCTGAATCTGCTGGTACGGCTTGGCAGCGCGCAGGATGGCGTAAATCTCTTTGACCGTGTTTTCGACTTTGTCGTTGACGATAAAGCTCTTGCTGTCCTCATAAATGCGCATCAAATCCAGCGCTTTATCAAAGATTTCTTTTTGCACACCGGCAAAGAACGCCTTGACGGGGTCGTAATCCTCGGCAAAATCGAGGAAGTCGTCCTGCCGCTGGTACATCTGCTTGTAGAACTCCATCGGGTCGTTCCACTGTGCCACGGGGCGCAGCAGTGCAAGGCCGCTGTCGATGACTGCCTTGCCGGGGTAGGGCTTGACGTAATCGTACTGCTTGCGGTTGGCCAGCGTGGCGGCAAGGTCGGCGCAGGCTTTGCGGCAGGCGCGCATCAGGCCGTCCTCGTCCTCGGTGGGGGCGTTGTTGCCGAACAGCTCACGCATGATTTCGCGCACCATGCGCACCCATTCGGGCTTCGGGTGCTCCTTGCGGCTCGTCAACAGCTTGTCGAGGAACTCGCGCTTGGTGATATAGCGGGCGATCTCGTCGCCGTTGGCGGCGCTCAGGGTTAGCACTGCGCCGTTCAGCGTCAGGCTGATCTGCCCCTTTTTGAACAGGTGGGCGACGATCCACTCCACGTCATCATCCACAAAGCCGTAGGGCGCTTTGGTGAAGCGGTCTTTCAGCGACTTCATGGAGGTGTTGGCGTGCAGGGCGGAGTTGTTGTCAATGTAGGCCAGCACATCGTCCTGCGCGGGGGCGTTCGGCTCGGCGGAGGTGACGGCGTTCAGGCTCATCTGGTGGTTGGGGCGGAACTCCTTGACGACATCGTCCTCATTAAAGGCGGTATCGATGTAGGTCAGCTTGTGGTAGACCGTGTCCACAAGGCGGGCGAGGGCTTCGCCGATGCGCCCCTGCACGTCCTTGGCGGACAGCTGGGCAATATCGCCGTTGACGTAGATTGTGGCGGATTTCAGCGCATCGACCAAGTAGATTTTGGCGTTGCTCAGGCGGGTGCGCATCTCCTTGGTCTTATTCTCGCAGATGGCCTCGTAGCGCTCGATTTGGGAAGCCGCGTTGGTGCGCAGATACTTCTCGATCTTCATTGCCTGACTGATCTCGTTGAGGAACTCGCGGTCATCGGGCAAGACAACGAGCACTTCCCTGCCCTGCCCGGACATCAGGCGCAGGCGCTGCTCATCGGTGCCATCACTGTAATAGGGGGTCAGCACGCGGACGCCGATGTCATAATTCTGGTTGACCTTGAACGGCTGGTCGTCCACCTGCTGGTTGTAACTGAACGTATAGCGGCCATTGAACTTGGGGTACTTGTATTTGGATTCGGTCAGGATCTGGGTGTAGATCATGTCCGCCGTGCGGTGGATGATGTCGGTCATTTCCACGTTCTGGCGGTTGATGTCGCGGCCAATTTCCTGCTCTTCCTCGGTCAGGAATACGTAGACATCACCGTTTTTCTGCACAAGCGTTTCGTGGATCAGCACATCCAGCGCGTCCTGCACCTTCTGGGTCAGGGCAAGGCGATCCTCGTCCATGTCGGAGATGAGCAGCGTCGTCAGGTTGGTGACGGTGGCTTTCTGGAACTCCTTGACATATTTGACGAGGAACAGGGCTTTCAGCACGCTGACGGCAAAGCAGTCGTCGCCGCCGTCCGGGTTGATGTTCTTGTTGTCCAGCGCCTGCATGATGACGCGGCGGTGGGCGGCATCGAGGAATTCATCCAGCGCGTCATAGAACAGGCTGAACGGTACGAGTGCGCCGTCAGACTTGTTTTGCAGCGCTTCGGCGGACTCCTTGAACAGCGCCAGCATCGAGCGCTCGCCCTCAGACAGATGCTTGCCGGACGCGCCGTACTGGCGGATGGAGGTCAGCACGCTGCCCAGTAGCTTGAACTGGTAGGGGATGAACGGGTAGACATCCACAAAGTCGCGGGTGTCATCGTAGAGCTTCATCTCCGGCAGATCTTCAAATTTCAGCTTGTTCTTCAGGGGCGTGGCTTTCTGCTCATACAGCACACGCAGGGTCTGGTCGGCGGTGTCGGTCTTGGCAAGGATACGCTTTTTGATGACCTCGTCCACGTTGGCGCTGGACAGCGACAGGCGGGTGTCGAACCGGCCCTGAATCTTGGAGAAGTCGTTGCCCTTGACCTGTGTGATGGAATCCACATCCTGCTGGCTGGTGACGATGACCCACGCCTTGCCCTTGCACTCCTTGCCCAGTTCCTCGCGGATGGTTTGCAGGTTGAGCATCAGGCGGGAATCGTCGCCGATGTACTGGCCGACCTCGTCCACGAGGAAGCAGACGTGATGATTGTGACCCTTTTTCTCGATGTACTCGCGCACCATGCGGGCGAAGTTTTCGATGCTGATCTGGTAAGGCTCGGCGGCCTTTTCGCACCAGTTGCGGGCGGCGGGTTCGCTCATGTAGTCCATATCCACCAGAACATCCACGATGTCATCTTGGATGAAATCGAACTTGCGGCGGGAATCCTCCCAGCTTTTGCCGGTGGCGGCGGCGAACTCCTGCTTGAACTCATTGTAGCGGCCATCCTCGGACAGTTGGCGTTCGAGGTCGGCCACATAGGGCATCGAGCCGTAGAAGCCCTGCATCTCGTTGAACACCTTTAGGAAAACCGTAACGATAGCATCCTTGGACTGCTTGCCGGTCTGCTCGCTCTTGGAGTCGATGTTGAACAGGACAACGTCCGTGGGAGTGTCGGCAGCCAGCTTCATGTCTGCCAGCACCATGGCATCCTCAATCTTATGATCGTCAATGAAATAGTCCACGGCGCGCTTGCCGCCGATGAGCTTTTGCCCGTCCAGCAGGTAGGAGAGGATTTTCAGGAAGTGCGATTTACCACTGCCGAAGAAGCCGGAGATCCAGACGCCGGTTTTGGTGGTCTCGCCCACGATGCCCTTTTTGTAGTTGTCGAAGAATTCGCGGAAGTGCTTGGACAGTTCGCGGGTGACAACGTATTCTTCCAGTTCCTGTTTGGCGTTG
The DNA here is from genome assembly GCF_003324125.1 of Subdoligranulum sp. APC924/74. Lineage (NCBI taxonomy): Bacteria > Bacillati > Bacillota > Clostridia > Eubacteriales > Oscillospiraceae > Subdoligranulum > Subdoligranulum sp. APC924/74. The sequence goes on from NZ_PSQF01000033.1 coordinate 18,836, forward strand.
CTGTCCTCGCCTTCGCCGACAACGATAACGCCCTTGATGTCACGGTCAATAGGCTTTTTGAACATATCTTTGATTAACACGGGAACTTCCTCCTTACGGTTTTACAAGCCGAAACGCGCGGTAATAGTTGTCATCTTTCAGTTCATCAAATAGGATCAGGGATTGTTCATCATACGTGCCGGGGAAGAACAGCACCACCGGCACGCGGCCAAAGGATTGGCTGAGATTGTTCAGTACCTTGTGGGAGCGCAGCAGCGGGTAGCACTTGCCGATGCCGATCAGGAACACGATGGCGTTTTCTGGGGTGTTTTCCTCGATATGGCGGACGATCAGGCTGTCGTCATCGTTGACGCAGAGCAGGTTGCCCACGGCTTTGACGATGCGGTCAATGCCGCGGCGATCCTCAAAACGGTAGCACTGGTCGAGGAAGCCTTCTTTCTCCAGCGTGTCGATGATGTAGTCGTATAAATCAAAGACGACGAGTTTGAAATCGTCGTTGCCTGTGGCATTCTTTTGCTGCATCCGTTCGATGCGGGCGCGGACTTCCAGCTCTTTTTCGGGTGGGTAGTCGAACACCCAGTAGTTGACCTCGTTAGCGCGGCCACGGTTCTTACGGAAAATCGGTTTGCGAATTTCCAGCTCCATGGCATCAAGGCGTTCTTCAAATGTCATATCAGTTTTCCCCCGTCAGCGCGGCATACATAGGCTGCAAGCCGTTGTCTTTCATCCAGTATTCCAGTTCACGGTCAATGATGGGCTTGGCGTAGCGGCGCTCGGTTTTGCCGTGGTCGGTGAGCCCGGCTTCATACAGCAGATTTTTGTAATAGCTGCCTAAGCGTTTAAGGGTGGCGTCTGTCCATTCAGCTACCTTTTCGTCCTGTGACTGCTTTTCCTTAAAGAAAAGGCGAATGTCAGCATCCGAAAACGCATTAACACCAAGCTGTACTTTTTCACGAATCACTTCATATACAAATTCAAAGAAGAGCGTGTCGTTTCCCATGCAGGCCAGTAGACAGAAAAGCTTTTGCGTAGCCGGATCTCCAAAGACGAACATCGGTAGAAAGCTGTCCGGCAGCGTTTGCATCCGGGCCTCCACCGTGTTACAGGTCATCTCGGCGCGGGCAGGCGAAGCAGCAGAAAAGAGGTTTTCCTCACGACTGCGGGTGCGGAGTCCCTCCCACGTTACGCCCTGATCGCGCAGGATGGCGGCTTTTTTGAATTCCAAAAACCAGAACGGGTGCTTGACGCCACCTGCACTGTATTCTTTACGCACCATGGGTGGTCTCTCCTTTGTCATCCGGGATGATTTCCATAATGTCACCCACATCAGCGTCAAGTGCAAAGCAGATGCGCGCCAGCACATCCGTGGTAACATTATCGCCGTGGGTGAGCTTATTCATTGTATAGTGGCTGACCTGTGCAGCCTTTTCCAAATCGCGCTTTTTCATGTCGTGATCAATCAACAGTTTCCATAGTTTTTTATAACTCACAGCCATAGATTGGTCCTCCCTGTTGTGCAAGCTAGTATTGTACCAAGTATACCACATTCTTTCTGGGAATTAAACACAAATGTTTTCTTTCGCTAACATTGTGTTTGGGTTATTTCAGGTGTTCTCTTCATGAGTTTCATCCACAGGTCAACAAGCATATCGACTATACGTTGATTCTCTTTGCGGTTCAAAATCGTTGCTTTCTCTTTCGTCAATCTGCACAACAAGCCAATGAATATTTCTATGTGTTGAACACTGTTAAACAATCGCTTTGATTCATGTAAAAATTCATTTCCGTACTTTTATTCTACATCTAAGCCTATACCATAATTGGTACTTCTTCAGCTTTCAATGAAAATTCATCAGCTTGTCTAAATATGATTCGGTGTAATCGTGCATTATGAACATCTTCTTTACAAATAATAAACGGCGGGGGAGAATATGTCTCCCTCGCCGAAATTTTCCTTCGGAAATTGCTGCGGTTTTGTCTGTCAAGACTGGCGATAGGCTCTCAAAACCGTACCGCCAGTGGTGAAAATTCACGCTGCAACAAAAAAGCGCATCCTGCTTTTCGGCAGGATGCGCGCAAAATCGCTTGTGGACATTTTCAGGCAAATGGGATAAATTTGGTACATTTCGCCCAAAAATCGCCTGTTTTTTTGCAATTTTATATCATAGCTGCGGCATAAAATTAGTCAATCGGCTTCATCGTGGGGAACAGCAGAACATCGCGGATGGAGGCGCTGTCGGTCAGGAGCATGACGAGACGGTCAACGCCGAAGCCGAGGCCGCCCGTGGGGGGCAGGCCGTATTCCAAAGCGGTAACATAGTCGTAATCAACCTGGGCTTTGCAGTTGGGCTCGATGGCCTTGCGCTCAGCAACCTGGCGCTCAAAACGTGCTTTCTGGTCGATGGGGTCATTCAACTCGCTGAATGCGTTGCCATACTCGGTGCAGTCAATGAAATACTCAAACCGCTCAGTAAACGCCGGGTCATCGGGCTTGCGCTTGGCCAGCGGGCTGATTTCGACAGGATAATCATAGATAAAAGTAGGCTGGATGAGCTTATCTTCAACAAATGCATCAAAGAACTCTGCCAGGATCGCACCCTTGGTCGGAACTTCGGGCAGCTCCACATGGTGCTCCTTAGCAGCGGCGATGGCATCCTCATCGGTTTTCCAGTCATTGAAATCAACACCGGAATACTTCTTGACGGCCTCCACCATGGTCAGGCGCTCCCAGTGGCCCAAGTCGATCTGCTTGCCCTGGTAGGTGATCTCCATGCTGCCGCAGACCTTGAGAGCCAGGCGTTTGTAGAGCTCTTCCACCAGATCCATCATGCCGTGGAAATCAGTGAATGCCTGATACAGCTCAATGGTGGTGAATTCGGGGTTATGCTTGGGGTCCATACCCTCGTTGCGGAAGATACGGCCAACCTCATATACACGGTCCATGCCACCCACGATCAGGCGCTTGAGGTAAAGCTCTGTCTCGATGCGCAGCACCATATCCATATCCAGCGTATTGTGATGGGTATAGAAAGGACGGGCAGAAGCGCCGATTTCAAACGGGGTCAGGATGGGGGTATCGACCTCCAAAAAGCCCTTTTCGTCCAGGTAAGCGCGGATCTCTTTCAGGATCTGGCTGCGCTTAACAAAAGTATCCTTGACTTCGGGGTTGACGATCAGGTCAACATAGCGCTGGCGGTAGCGGGCTTCACGGTCAGTCAGGCCATGGAACTTTTCGGGCAGAGGCAGCAGACTCTTGGAAACCAAGGTCAGCTCATGCACGCGCACGCTCAGTTCGCCCATTTTGGTGCGGAACACTTCGCCGGTGCAGGCAATGATGTCGCCCACATCCATCTTTTTGAATGCGGCGTATGCTTCATCGCCCAGCAGATCACGCTTGACGAAGATTTGGATATCACCTTTCGCATCGCGCAGGTGGGCAAAGCTGGCCTTGCCCATAACGCGCTTGGACATCATACGGCCAGCCAGGCTGACCATACGGCCGGTATCTTCCTCAGCGGGCAAATCTTTATATTCTTCTTTCAAATCAGCAGAGAAAGCATCCTGCTTGCATTTGGTGATGGTAAACGGGTCGTGGCCGGCGGCCTTGAGGTCGGCCAGCTTCTGACGCCGTACTGCCGCTTCCGATGCGGCGTTCTGGGGGGCGGACTGCTTGTTCTGTTCCATGGCGCAGGTTCCTTTCCTGTTTTTATATCCGGGGGTGATCAGCGGCTGCGGCTGACACCCAGAATGGTGTATTCCAAAATATTGCCGTTGGGCAGGGTAACGTCAACCTTATCGCCAGTCTTGTGGCCGATGAGGGCAGCGCCGACCGGACTTTCATCGCTGATACGGCCCTGGTCGATGTCGGCTTCGGTAGAACCGGTGATATCATACTCTTCAGCTTCATCCGGCTCATCGCCCTCTGCCAGGATGCGCACATGCATACCGATAGAAACGGTATCCAGGCTCAGGTCACTGTCGTCCATGATGCGGGCAACCTTCAGGGTAGCTTCCAGGTCAGCAATGCGGGCTTCAACCACAGCCTGCTCTTCCTTGGCGGCATCGTATTCCGCGTTCTCAGAAAGGTCACCGTAACCACGGGCAACCTTGATCTTTTCAGCAATCTCGGAACGCTTGACAGTTTTCAGGGTGTCCAGTTCTTCTTCCAGCTTTTTATAACCCTCATGGGTAACAACAACTTCTTTGGCCATTGTCAATGTCTCCTTAGCAATTAAAAAGTCGTGCGGCCCGGTGGGAGCCGCACTAGTTTTAATATTTTATCGTTTTTTCCTGTCGCTGTCAAGTAGATTTTAGCGTTGCGGCTCTGTTTTTCCTTTCAGGAAAGCCACACTGCGCCGCTGTTTTTCAAATGGCGGGTTCTGGGGGTTCGACGGTGCAAATTACTGCTTCCGACATACATTTTCAGCATTTCTGCGCTGTTTTTTGCTTTGTTTTGTCTGAACCATCTGCTTTTTAATCGCTTCATATTGACCATTGGCGTAAAACGTGGTAACATGTAGATGTTATATAGCATGCTGGCGCAGGGATACTGTTGCCGGCGGTTTTGCATGTATGTATGGTTTTTGTGCCCATTGGATATATTATTTTATGCAAAAGGGAGGTTTTGCGCCGTTGAAGCGTTTTTTGTGTGCGGTGATCGTTGCTGCGCTGCTGTTGTTCTGTGTTGCCTGCGGCAGCCATGCGGCCGTCTCCGCTGATTCGATCGCAACTGCCGCACCCACGGCATCCTCATCCCGCAATATTCGCAGCGAGCCTATTACCGTAAACAGCACCGTGGCTGACGCTGATACCGTGAACAATGCACAGACCGCAGCCCCCACTACGGAAGCAACCGAAGCTCCTGCGGAAAGCGAGGCCGAAGAGGTGGATACCCCCGCTACCGGGGATTTTCCGGTGCCTTACCTGGCTGCTGTGCTGGGGTTGATTTTGGTTTGTTCCGCAGGCCTGGTTATGCTCAAGCGTATCTGATTTTATTCGTCCATTCCAAAAGGGAGGCCGCGCGGCTTCCCTTTTTTTTACCTTATTTTATGCAAGGGGGTGTTTTTCTATGCCACGCCGTTTTCCTCGCCTGCGGGGGGACAGCCGCTTGTATCCGTTTGCTGCACGCACGGCGCTGCGGCGGCGCCAAAAGCACCGGGCCTGGGCGCTGCGCATTTGCGGCGCTGCGGTGCTTTGCCTGGCTGCCGGGCTGATCCTGCGGGATACTGTATTCCGCGGCGGCCAGCCGGAAGCCCCGGTCACCACCGCGGAGTCAACGGAGCAGCCCTCCCCCACCCCGATTGCCATTACCCCGCGGGCCGCAACGGTGGATGTGCTGGCCGCCGAAAGTGCGGACAGTGATGTCCACTCTTCCCCCGCGCCGCATCCAAGCCCAGATGCCGCCCAGGCGGCGGATATTCTGCCTCAGTATCAGGAGCTTTACGCCCAGAATCCCGACCTTGCAGGCTGGCTGTGCATCAACGGCACCAACATTAACTACCCTGTGGTTCAGGCAGACAACAGTTATTACCTGCGCCGCGGGTTTGACCGACTGTATTCCACCGCCGGAACGCTGTTTTTGGATGAGCGCTGCCGCCTTGCCACGCCAAACGCCGCCGGAACGGCCAATGCCCTGATTTACGGCCACAACACTGCCAGCGGCAGCATGTTCAGCCAGCTGCTGAACTATGCGGACAAAGCGTTTTACACCGCCCACCCTACCTTTCAGTTTGATACGCTGTACGAAGAAGGCACCTGGCAGGTTGCCGCTGTGCTGCGCACTGAGCTTGGCGCGGATGCGCTGCCCTACTATTCCTTTTTTGATGCTTCCACGCAGGAAGAATGGCAGCAGCGCGTGGATGCCATTCTGGAACTTTCGCTTTACGATACCGGCGTTGTGCCCCAATATGGGGACCAGCTGCTGACCCTTTCCACCTGCGGCGTTGCCACCGTTACAACCAACAGCCGCTTTGCCGTGCTGGCCGTAAAAATAAACTGAGGTGCATCTATGAGCATTCTGGCACAAATCATTGGTCTTGCCTGCCTGCTGTTCTGGGGGTTCTGGCTTTGCTGCAAGCTGCGGCTGCCCGCCGGGTTTGCCCCGCTGTGCGGGCTGTGCTTTTGCATGGTAGTGCTGCAGCTGGCTGGCAGCTGCAACCAGCTTTGGCTGGGGGCCCAGCTGCTGCTTGTGGGGGCTGTGCTCACCCTGGCGCAGCGCCGCCGTCACGAAATTTTGCCTCAGCTGCTCTCCCCGGGTGTGCTGGCCTTTTGCAGCGCTGCCGGGGTGCTGATGGCGGTGTTCGCCATCCGGCAGCCGGAATTCCAGACCTGGGATGAATTCAGCCATTGGGGTATCTACTTCAAAAGTGTATTTTACCAGCACCGTTTTGCCGTGTGGGATACCACCCGCAGCCTGGCCCATCAGGCATACCCGCAGGGCCTGCCGGGGCTGTACGCCCTGTTTGCGCTGCCCGCCGCCCAATACCGGGAAGCGGATGTACTGTTTGTCACTGCGCTGCCGCTGGCTGCGGCGGCTTCTGCCCTGTTTGCCCTGCCGCAGGTCACAGCCCGCCGCCCGCGCATCGCTTATACTGTCTGCGCCTGCCTGGCCGCACCGGCGCTGTTTTGGCTGTTTGCCCCCGATACCCCCTATACGACTGCTTATATGGACGCCCCGGTGGGTGCCCTGTTTGCTGCGGCGCTTTGTGTTATCCTGCTGCCCTGTGCTGCTAACAGCCGCGTGCAGCGCGGTCTGGCGCTGGCATTCCTGTGCGGCGCATTGACCACTGTAAAAGAGATTGGCACCGTGTTCGCGCTGTGCGTGGTGGGCATCTGGTTTCTGCAATGCCTGCTGGATGCGCTGCGGGATAAGGGCGGCATCCTGCGCGGCTTCCTGCTGCCCTTTACCGCTGCGCTGCCCTGCTTTGCCATACCGCTTGCCTGGAAGCTGCTGCTGAAAGCCCTGCACCGGGCCGATGACCAGTTTTCCTCCATGGGGCCGGGATACTTTTTGCAGTGCTGGCAAGAGGCCCGCACCGGTTTTGACCGCTACTTTTACGATGTGTGGGACCGCTACTATGCCCGGCTGCGCAGCTATCCGCTGCTGTTTGGGGCCAGCACCTTCAAGGTGGGCTGTTTGTGCGCTGCGGCCGCGGTGTTGCTTTTAATCGTTCTGATCTGGGCCATGGGGCGGTGGCAGGGGCTGCGCACGGCGCTGCCGGGGCTGTGCATGATCTTGTACTGGCCGCTTTATCAGGGCGTGTTGTTCTATGTGTACATCTGCGGCATGAGCCCTTATGAGGCACTGGAGATGGCCAGCTGGGAGCGGTACTTCTGCTGCTTTTTCCTCGGCTGGTTCAGCGTGCTGGAAGGCGAAGCCCTGCTGGCCGGGTTTGCTGCGGCCCACCGCCTGCCGCGAATGGCCGGGCATGCGGTGCCCGCCATTGTTCCCTGCCTGCTGGTTTGCAGCACGCTTTGGGGCATCTGGCAAGCGGGCGGTGCTGCATCCCTCTTCTGCCTGCCGAAAGCCGACTGGCGCACCGAGCAGCAACAGATCGCTGCAGACATGCTAACCCGCATGGACGGCGCACAGAATGGCAGCATTTGGCTGCTGAGCGCCGACGACTCGATGGCCGTGCAGAACATGTGGTACTACCAGTACGAGCTGTATCCCGCCGTTACCGCGGTGGAAGCCCAGAGCAGCGAAACTGATGTGGACCTCGGCTACAACATCGGCGAGCATGATGTGACCTGGCTGGTGCTGTTTGGCGTAACCGATGATTTTACCGCACGTTACGCTGATCTGGCCGATGATGGTCTGCGCAGTGCCCAAAGCACCGCCCCGGCGCTGTACGCCGTAACCAATGTGGATGGACGGATTTATTTGACGGCAAAATAGAAACAGGCATGTGCCGCATACGGGAGATGGTATTCTCGCCGTGCGGCACATGCCTTTTGCTTTGTTTTATAGTTCACACTCCATGGGCAGGTAAGCGCCATTTTCGTTCGGGGTGCGCTGGCCGGTCAACGCAAAACCGTTTTTCTGCCAGAAAGCTTTGCTTTGGGGGTTGCCCTCGTCGATGGCAAGGCGCAGTGTTTTGAATTGTTCGGCCCGCAATGCCTGCTTGCAATCTGCAATCAGTGCGCTGCCGGTACCCCTGCCCTGCTGGGCAGCATCCACCATAAATAGGCCGATGTATGCGGTGGCCGGGTTGGGGTAGCCGGTGATCAGATCCATCATCGCGGCCAGCGTTTCACCGTCATAAAAGCCGATAAAATATTTATCCGACAACGTTTTGCCCGGCGGAACAGCCTGCAGATCATCCAGAATGCTGGCTTTGGTGGCCATGGGCGGGTGGTAGCGGTAGAACTGCGGGTTGCCGCTGCACAAAGCCAGCATGGCATCCACATCTGTTTCCATCAGCCGCCGGACGGTGTACCGGCGGGAAAGGGATTGCAGCTGCATGAGGTTCTCCTTTTCTGTTTTGATTTTAGGCAACACCGCACAATTCCCGCCTTGCGGCTTAAGCACCGCTCCGACAGCTGCGGCACGGCATCTGCGTTGCCAAAATGCTCGATAATGTCGGGTTGCGGTACCCGCATCGTGCTTCGGGGGCAAAAGCCCCTCGCACTCTGCGACCGCTGCCCCTGCTTCGGTTCGCTGTTTCCGCCACTGGCGGCGCTCACCTTTGCAGCATCCAGTATTATCTGCGCTTTTGGCTTAGCATCTGCCGCACCTCGCTCGCCGTATCGGCACTTAGAATTATGCGGTATTGCCTTTATTCTTGGGTGGGGCGTATCTTGTTTTTTTTGGTGGTATTTGTTGTATTCCGGGGTAGAATATTGGGCAAGGCCCGTCATACGGGGCGATGCAAGCATCGTCCCCTACAAATAGGGTTGGGTTTGTTGCAGGTTTTATAATATGCAATACGGCAAGGCTTCGGCGGGATGAGAGTCCCCCGCCCCACTTACCACTTACCACTTACCACTTACCACTTACCACTTACCACTTACCACTTACCACTTACCACTTACCACTTACCACTCAGTATATCACCGCCTTCCCCACACCGCAACGCTTTTCCCCTTGCAATTTTGCGGCAAATCCGCTATGATGAAACACGAGAAATTTTATGGCCGGGGCGGCACCGCGCTGCCCTGTGCCAATGATGAAGGAGATCCTGTTATTATGGCATTCAAATATGAAATCACCGAGCGCATTGCTGTTCTTTCCACCAACTCCAGCGGCTGGGAGCGCCAGCTGAACCTGATCAGCTGGAACGACCATGAGCCGAAGTACGACATCCGTGACTGGTCCCCGGACGGCAGCAAGATGGGCAAGGGCATCAGCATGACCAAAGAGGACCTGATTGCCCTGAAAGGCATTCTTGATGACATGGAGCTGTGATGGAAGATTATCGCGCACAATTTATTGACATTTACAACAAGAATGTCACCCGCCCCGGTGCGGACCGCCTGCTGAAATGGCTGGAGGGCACAGACTTTTTTACCGCGCCCGCTTCCACCAAGTTCCACGGTGCATGCGAGTGCGGCCTTGTGATGCACAGCATCAATGTGTACAACGCCATGATGCAGCACTTTTTCACGGAAGGGGAAGATAACCCCGAAACTTTTGCGGTGTGCGCCCTGCTGCACGATGTATGCAAGGCGAACTTTTACAAAGTCAGCACCCGCAACGTGAAAAATGATGCTACCGGTCAATGGGAGAAAGTTCCTTTTTATCAGGTAGCCGACCAGCTGCCCTATGGCCACGGTGAAAAGAGCGTTTATCTCATTGAGCACTTCATGCGCCTAAAAACCGATGAAGCCATTGCCATCCGCTGGCATATGGGCGGTTTTGACGATGCGGTACGCGGCGGCAGTTTTGCGGTAAGCGATGCTTACAACCGCTACCCGCTGGCCGTCAAGCTGCACGCTTCGGACCTGATTGCCACCTATCTGATGGAGCAGGGCACCAGCAATGTGGAAAATGGCCACCCAAAAACAAAATAATTGATAGCAGAAACGGCACAGCCTTTTTACCGGGCTGTGCCGTTTATCTTAGGCAACACCGCACAATTCCCGCCTTGCGGCTTAAGCACCGCTCCGGCAGCTGCGGCACGGCATCTGCGTTGCCAAAA
>NZ_PSQF01000034.1:0-28662 GCF_003324125.1 Subdoligranulum sp. APC924/74
TTTTGGCAACGCAGATGCCGTGCCGCAGCCGCCGGAGCGGTGCTTAAGCCGTAAGGCGGGAATTGTGCGGTGTTGCCTTAGGAGGTTCCCAATGGAAGACAAAATCAAAGGTATCGCATTGCTATTGTTCGGCATTCTGCTCAGCTGCGCGCAGGATGGACTGAATGATACGATTTTTGCCAGCATGTCAGATATTCCATTTGCATTTGTCGGACTGTGCGTTGGCATCGCTGGGCTCTGCCTTGTGTTTGGCAAATCAAAGGACAAATAACTGCCATTTTGTCCCCGGCCAGCCTGCTGCTTGCAGTTTGGCCTGTTCGTGTTATAATAGCTGTATACAAACTTGTCTGCCGTACTGGCAGCTGAATCAGGAGGATAACCCCATGCTAGATTCCCGCTGGGCGTCGATTGACGCATTTGCAGAAAATAACCGTGATAACATTCTACGTGATATTACCCGCCTTGTGGCTGTGCCGAGCGTTGAGGGCACGCCGGAGCCGGGCGCACCGTTTGGCAAAGGCCCCAAGGCTGCGCTGGACAAAGCCCTGGAAATTGCCGCAGAGCTTGGCCTGGACACGCACAACGCCGAAGGTTACATCGGCTGGGCGCAGACCGGCCCCATTGCAGACGGCCAGAAGTATCTGGCTACCATCACCCACACCGACGTTGTGCCCGAGGGCAACGGCTGGGATGCCGACCCCTACACCGTGCGCGTGCGGGATGGCTGGCTGCTGGGCCGCGGTGTGGCCGACGACAAAGGCCCCAGCATTTTGTGCCTGTATGCCCTGAAATACCTGAAAGACAACGGCGTTACCCTCAAGTACCCCGTGCGAGCCCTGCTGGGTGCCAACGAGGAAACCAACATGCACGACGTAGACTATTTTGCCGCCCACTTTGAGCAGCCCGCTTTCTGCTTTACCCCGGACGCCGAGTTCCCGGTATGCAACGGCGAAAAAGGCGGTTTTGGCGGCGAGCTGGTCAGCCCCGTGCTGGAAAACGGTGTAATCGTTGATTTTGTGGGCGGCGTTGCCCACAACGCTGTGCCCGACCGCGCAGCCTGCACCGTCCGCCTGCCGGAAAGCGCCCTGAAACAGACCGAGGGCGTGACCTTTGAAGCTGGTGAGAACGGCACCACCATCATCCGCGGCTGGGGCAAAAGCGGCCACGCCGCCATGCCGCAAGGCACCGTAAACGCCATTGGGCTGATCGTTACCTGCCTGCTGGAAAGCAAGGTCTGCCCCCCGGCCGAGACCGCTTATCTGCAGGTGCTGCACACCCTACACGCCACCACGGACGGCAGCGCCTTGGGCATTGCCGCCAGCGACGATGTGTTTGACCCGCTGACCATCATTGGCGGCACCATCGAGATGAAGGATGGCCGCCTGCGCCAGAGCTTTGACTGCCGCTACCCGACTTCCACCACCGCGGAGCACCTGACCGAAATGATGACCCAGGTGTGTGGCACCGCTGCCACGCTGGAGGATGTATCTTCCCGCGTGCCGTTCTACATTGCAGCGGACAGCCCGGCCATCCAAACGCTGATCACCACCTACAACGATGTGACCGGCGAAAACAAAAAGCCCTTTACCATGGGCGGCGGTACCTATGCGCGTCACTTCCCGTATGCCGTCAGCTTTGGCCCGGAGCATACCGACATTGAGCTTCCGGAATTCGCTGGTCCCATGCACGGTGCCAACGAGGGCACCCCGTTTGAAAAGCTGATTGAAGCGTTGAAGATTTATATTCTGGCGTTGCTGCGTCTGCAGGAGATTGAGCTGTAATTTGGGGTTGTGCGCTTTCCGGGCATCGTTTTGCGTTTGTTTTAGGCGTTGCGTTTGCCGTACATTTTCAAGTACCATCAAACCTAAAATTTTCTGAGCGGCGCTTCTGCGCCGCGGTCCACCACAATTATTCTTTATTATTTATTCTTTATTCCTTAAGAATCCCGCCGCCCCATCTCCAATTCCTACTTCTCATTCCTAATTTCTAATTCAACAAAAGCGCCCGATACAGAAAATCTGCATCGGGCGCTTTTTCAATCGCTAATTAAGTTATTGCTGTTGACTCAGGCGTTTACCTGGGAAGCTGCAACAGCGCAGGCAACGGTCATGCCAACCATCGGGTTGTTGCCGGCACCGATCAGGCCCATCATCTCAACGTGAGCGGGCACAGAGGAGGAACCAGCAAACTGGGCATCGCCGTGCATACGGCCCATGGAGTCGGTCAGGCCGTAAGAAGCCGGGCCAGCTGCCACGTTATCCGGGTGCAGGGTACGGCCCGTGCCGCCGCCGGAAGCAACGGAGAAGTACTTCTTGCCGTTTTCCAGGGCCCACTTCTTGTAGGTGCCTGCAACCAGGTGCTGGAAACGGGTCGGGTTGGTGGAGTTACCGGTGATGGAAACTTCAACACCCTCAGCCTTCATGATAGCAACGCCTTCCAGAACGTCGTTAGCGCCGTAGCACTTAACAGCAGCGCGCTCGCCGTCAGAGTACGGGATGGTCTCAACAACCTTCAGTTCGCCGGTCTTGAAGTCGTAATCGGTCTTAACATAGGTGAAACCGTTGATACGGCTGATGATCTGGGCAGCATCCTTGCCCAGGCCGTTCAGGATAACACGCAGGGGTTCCTTGCGGACCTTGTTGGCGGTACGGGCAATGCCGATTGCGCCTTCAGCAGCAGCAAAGGATTCGTGGCCAGCCAGGAAAGCGAAGCAATGGGTGTCCTCATGCAGCAGCATGGCACCCAGGTTGCCGTGGCCCAGGCCAACCTTACGCTGTTCAGCAACAGAGCCGGGGATGGTGAAAGCTTCCAGGCCTTCGCCGATGGCAGCAGCGCAGTCAGCAGCGCTCTTCAGGCCGCGCTTGACAGCAATGGCAGTGCCCAGGGTGTAAGCCCAGACGGCGTTATCGAAGCAGATGGGCTGGATGCCGCGGATGATCTTATCGCAGTCGATGCCCTTGGCCAGCAGCATCTCGTTGCAGGCGTCGAGGCTCTCCAGACCGTTGGCCTTCAGGCAGGCCTCGATCTTGGGCATACGGCGATTCTGGGATTCAAAAGTTGCCATAATCTATGTTCCTCCCTCTCTTATTCTTCACGCGGGTCGATGTACTTGACAGCGCCCTGCTCAGCAGAGAAGCGGCCGTAAGTGCCGATGTTCTTCTCGTAAGCTTCCTTCGGGTCCATGCCATGGCGGATTGCTTCCAGCATTTTGCCCAGACGGACGAACTGATAGCCGATGACCTGGTTGTCTTTATCCAGAGCGGTCTTGAGGATGTAGCCCTCGGTCAGCTCCAGGTAGCGAACGCCCTTGGCCTTGGTGGAGAAGATGGTACCGGTCATGGAACGCAGGCCCTTGCCCAGGTCATCCAGACCAGCGCCGACAGGCAGGCCGTTCTCAGAGAAAGCGGTCTGGCTGCGGCCGTAAACGATCTGCAGGAACAGCTCACGCATTGCAACGTTGATAGCGTCGCAGACGAGGTCGGTGTTCAGTGCTTCCAGGATGGTCTTGCCGGGCAGGATCTCGCCAGCCATAGCAGCAGAATGGGTCATGCCGGAGCAGCCGATGGTTTCAACCAAAGCTTCCTCAATGATGCCGTTCTTGATGTTCAGGCTCAGCTTGCAGGTACCCTGCTGGGGTGCGCACCAGCCCACACCGTGGGTATAGCCGCTGATGTCCTCAATTTTATAGGCCTTGACCCATTCGCCCTCTTCAGGGATGGGAGCGGGACCATGCTTCGGACCCTTCGTGATCGGGCACATATTGTTGACCTGTGCGGAGTATTCGATCATAATATTCTCTCCTTTGCATTATTGTCGGAAGCCGGTGCCATTTGCACCGCACAAACATCAGCAAGCCTGCGCGGGGGCTGTGCGTTCCGGCCGTCCATTGTCAAGCTTTTCACAGCTAATTTTATTATACGAGGGTAGTGGCCTTTTTTCAAGATGTTAGTCTTTTCTAACCGTCTGTTTTTGATAAATTTTTCTTGCCATTTTCTGCATATTCAGCAAAACGCCGCCCCGTTTTGCCTGCGGGGCGGCGTTTTCACCAGTCAAAAGAATTCTAAAATCTATTCCAATCGGCGGATTGGAAACGAAAGCGGGGTGCAGGAGCGCAGCACAGCCACAGTGCCCCCCCTCCTTTGCTTTATCCCATCAGAAAGCCGAACAGCAGCGGCGCAATGCCGCTTGCCGCTGCCATGCACAACACAGCAGCCAGCACGGTTTTGGCAAAATACCAGGCGTTCTTAGGCGGCAGCGGTTCCGGCTTTTGCTGCTTTTTGCCGCGGAGCGCGGGGGCGGCGGGCTGCGGCAGCTCCGGGGCCGTCAGGGCCGCCAGCGCACCGAACAGCAGCATAACCAGCGGAAACACCATGGATACCCGGATGGATACCACCGCCTGTGCCAGATAGCTGCACAGCGCCAGCATGACTGGGGCCACGCCGGGAGTGTTCCAGCTCCGTTCCCCGCGCTGCAGGTGGGCCGCCACCAGCAGCAGCCAGGCGGTCAAGCCAAGAATGCCGGTCGTCAGCAGCTGTTCCAGATATTCGTTATGCGCGGCATAGAACGTCGCCATGCGGGCTGTCATGGCGTCGCCTGCCCAGGCGGCCACGGCGGTATGCATCATGCCGGGGCCAATGCCCACAATCTTGCGCAGCAGGCTGCCGTCCGCCCAGGTGCCAAACGCAGCGCGCCAGGCCACGCCGCGGTAGGTACCCCAGTCATCGTTGAACACCAGCAGGTTATGCAGGCTTTCCGGCAGGGGCCGGTTTGGCATTGCATTGGCCAGCACAAAGGCCAACGCCCCCACCGCCAGCACAGCAATGGTGATGACTCGCCCCGGCAGGTACAGTGGGGCCTGCGCTGCAATGCCTTTGCGGGCCAGCACAAACAGCACCAGCCACAGCAGCAGGCTTGCCGCCATGCAGGGCAGTGCCACCTGCCACGCACCCAGTTTGGCCAGCAGGGCGGTGCCGCCCTGGGTGTAAACGCTGGCACGCATGTAATGCATCCAGGCAGCCCAGCCGAAGAACGCCGCACTGATGAGCGCCGCACGGCGCAGGTGGCGGGTGGTAAAGTTTTTATGGCAGACCAGCACCATCACCGCCGCGCCGATGCCCAGGGCAAGCGCCTCTGAATCCACAACGGCCAGCGCCAATGCGCCAAACGCTGCCGGAATGCCGGTCCAGACAGCGGTTCTGGTATCTTTGGCGTTCAGGAACTGGTAAAACACAATGGGCAGCGCTACCGAGAAAAAGCAGCCGTTAAAGTCCTTCTGCCCCAGGGTTGAGAAAAACTGTGCGCGCTCCACCACGGCGGTGTCTGCATACGCGCCGATAAGGTCAATGTTAAAGATGTTGAGCACATACAAAACTGCCACAATGCTTGTGGTAATGCCCAGCACCCAGAAAACAAAATCCAGGTTTTCAAGGTCCAGGTAGCTGCGCACAGCCCAGTACCCGGCGGCGGTAAACAGCACCAGCATCAGCCCGCCGTAATAGCCCCCCAGCCCCCAGGTGGACGCCGTGGGCGAAAGCGATGTAAAGGTGGAAATCAGGCTAGTGCCTGCAAAGGCCAGCACACCCCACCGGGTTACATCCCGTCCGGCGTTGGCGTTGCGCGGGCGGGGCGCACGGGCCCCAATGGCCGTACAGGCCACCAGCCAGAGCAGGAACAAGAGAAACAGGGTAAAACAGCCGGTGAACTTGGTCACACCAAGGTTAGAAAATTTATCAATGTACAGCGGGTACACGCACAGCACCGCGCACAAAAAAGCGGTTGCCGAGGTGCCCGCCAAGCGGTCGATCGCTTGCTGTTGGTCAGAACGCATGGTTCAAATTACCTCCGGGTCTTTTTCCCGCAGGCTTTGCGGCGTGCGGGTAACTGTATTGTATTATTTTACCCGTTCCCCTGCTGCTTTTCAACCGTTGCTACAGGTTTTACAAATAGGAAACATATCCCGCCCGCCACGGCGCTGGCTACCGCCAGCATATGCCGGGCAGGCAGGTCCAGCAGCTGACTGCCCGCATAACTCAGCAGGCTGCCGGCGCTCATGCCAAGGGCGATCAAGCCATAGTTGACCCCCGCATGGGCAAGGCCGAACAGGTCCGTATTTAAGGCGGGCTGCACCGCCGCGCCGCCGGAGTAAAAGCAGGTCAGCACACAGTAAGCCGCCAGCACCCACCACCCCTGCGCAAAGGCAAACCCGATGCTGCCCGCCGCCAGGGCCGCATACACCCCGTACAAAACTGGTTTGCGGCCCCAGTGGTCACTGGCAGCGGGGCAAAGCAACCGCCCTGCTGCGCTGGCCGCACTGCCCACTGCCACGCACAAGGGCGCCCACTGCTCCGGCAGGCCGCGGTCCGCTGCAATGGTCAGAATCTCCGGGCTGAACAGCAGCATGGGCGGGGCTGCCAGCGCCACCCCCGCAACACACAGGCGGTACTGCGTGGTACGCACCATCTGGTGGGGCGGCAGGTCGTTTGCCGCTTTTGCGTTTGGCTGGCCGGCGGGCTGGGGTGGATTTTGCAGCACGGCGGCGGATGCCCCGCACACTGCCAGCACCACCACACCGAGCGCGGCAAAACAGACACGCATCCCCCAGCGGTTTTCCACAAAACCCACAAAAACGGTTAAAAACGCACCGGAAAGCCCCATAGCCGCACCGCTGACCCCCGTTGCCAGCCCTTTGCGGCTGGCATACCACTTTTGGGCGCAGGCCAGCACCGCCGGGGCCAAAAAGGCGCTGCCTACCCCCGCCGGGATGCTGTACACCAAAAAGAACAACGCCGCATTGCCCTGCGGCACCAGCGCTGCCCCCATGCTGCCGCCGCCCAGCAGCGCAGTACCCCACAGGGCCGCATAGCGCGGGCCGTGCTGATCCTGCACAAAACCGCCGATGGCGCAGCCGATGCCATACCCTGCCACCAGAATAGCAAAGCTGAGCATGGCCTGCCCGCGGGAAAAGCCGTACTGCGCCATGACCGGCTTTTGGAACACGCCCCACGCCGCCGGAATGCCGGTCAGCAGCTGCACGGCGGCACCGGCGGCCAGAATTTTGGGGTTGCCGTTTTGTTTTGGCATGGTGTTCTTCCTCCTTGTCCTTCCAGTTCCACACAGTTTGATACAGCTTCAGTATGCCCCGTTTTTGTTGACAAAAAACGCCGGGACAGATATGATAAAGAGGTATATCTTTTGATCTTTCCGCGGGCCGCTGCCCGCGCAGATAATAGGGAGGAACAATCATGAAAACACAGCCGTTGAAGGGCATGCGCGACCTTTTGCCGCGCGAGCAGGCATTGCGTGATTACATTCAGGGCCAAATTTTGGATACTTACCGTGCCGCCGGGTTCCAGCGCATTTCCACCCCCATCCTGGAGGATATGGAAAACCTGGACAAATCCGATGGCGGCGACAACCTGAACCTGATCTTCAAGGTTCTCAAGCGCGGCGAAAAGCTGGCCGCTGCCCTGCGCTCCGGCGATGAAAAGCAGCTTTCCGATATGGGCCTGCGCTATGACCTGACCCTGCCGCTTTCCCGTTACTACGCTGCCAACCGCAACGAGCTGCCCAATCCCTTCAAGGTGATCCAGACCGACCGCGTTTACCGTGCCGAGCGCCCGCAGAAGGGCCGCCTGCGCGAGTTTGTGCAGTGTGATATCGACATTCTGGGCGATTCTTCCCCCAATGCCGAGGTGGAGCTGATCGATGTGACCACTCGCGCTCTGCTGCGCATCGGTTTCAAGGATTTCACTGTCAACATCAACGACCGCCGCATCCTGCGCGCCATGCTGGAAAAGATGGGCTTTGCCGCTGACCAGCTGGATTCCGTCTGCATCAGCTTTGACAAGCTGGACAAGATTGGTGCAGACGGCGTAAAGAAAGAGCTGCTGGAAAAAGAGTTTGACGCCGCCGCTGTGGAAGCGCTGGATGAGTTCCTGCGCGCCGGGGATTTCAGCCTGGACGCCGTGACCGCCCGCGTTGGGGACGAAACCCTGACCGCCGACCTGCGCTATGTCATCGCCACCGCCGAAAAGATTGCCAACGGCCGTTACGGCATTGCCTATGCCCCCAGCCTGGTGCGCGGCCAGGGATACTATACTGGCATGGTGTTTGAAGTGACCTGCCCGCAGTTCAGCGGCGCTGTTGCAGGCGGCGGCCGCTATGACAATATGGTTGGCAAGTTCATTGGCCAGCAGGTGCCCGCCGTTGGCTTCTCCATCGGGTTCGAGCGCGTCTGCGGCATTCTGCTGGAGCAGGATTACCAGATCCCCGGTGCCAAGCAGAAACTGGCCCTGCTGTATCTGAAGGATGCCGATTTCGCCGCCGTGCTGGCCAAGGCCGATGCCCTGCGCGCAGCCTATGATGTGACGGTTCTGCCCCAGGCCAAAAAGCTGGGCAAGCAGTTCGGCACATTGGAAGCCGCTGGTTACAACGCTGTTGCCTTTGCGGACAATGACGACATCAAGGCTCTTGGTCAAAAAGCTGAATAATTAGAATTATTTTTGTGGGGTGTGCCGGTTTTGCGGCGCACCCCGCTTTTTTTGACATCAAGCTGTAACATTCCGGTGCCACTTCCGTGTTATACTGGTAAAGGAAGCAGATATTGCTTTTGGCTTACCCCTTACCACACAACACAATAAGGAGCGTGCCCTATGAAACATACAACACTATCCCGCTTTGCCAGCCTTGCCGCAGCCGCCGCGCTGGCGCTCAGCCTTGCTGCCTGCGGTTCCACCAGCCGCAGCACCTACTCCGCCGCTGTTTCTAACGATACCGCCGCCTTAAGCAGCCAGGATGCCGGAGACTATGAATATTACAGCGCCGAAAGCGCCGCACCCGGGGAAGGCAGCAGTTTTTCTTCAGACGATCTGACCAGCTCGATGCTGGATCCTTCCACGGTGGAAAGCAGCCGCAAGATCGTGTATAACGCCAGCGTGCGGATGGAAACCACCGACTATGATACCACCCGCGCCGCCTTGCAGGAGGCCGTAACCGCCGCGAACGGCTACCTGGAAAGCACTGACCAGGGCGGCAGCAAGGATTCCGGCAGCCGCTATACTTATTACACCGCGCGCATCCCCGCCGAAAACTACCGCAGCTTTTTGACCGCCGCCGGGGAAGCCGGGAACGTGACCTCGCTGAACGAGAGCGCGCAGGACATTACCGCTGAGTATGTAGATGTGGAAGCCCGCCTGAAAGCCCTGAACGACCAGCGTGACCGGCTGAACGCCCTGGCCGACAAAGCTGAAACCACCGCCGACCTGCTGGAAATTGAAAGCCAGCTTTCGGATGTGCAGTATCAGCTGGAAAGCTACACCGGCCAGATGCGGCTGATGGATAACCAGGTGCGCTATTCCACCGTGGATATTTCCCTGCAGGAAGTGCGGGTTCTGACCCCCACCGCCACCACCTTTGGCGAAAAGTTTGTGGAAGCCGTTACCAGCGGCTGGCGCGGCTTTGTGGATGGGGCCGAAGATCTTATCCTGGTGGTAGTTTACCTGTGGCCGGTGGTACTGATCGTGCTTGCCATCCTGCTGGTGGCACGGCCCGCCCTCAAGCGCCGCAAGGCCCGCCGGGCGGAGAAAAAGCAGGCCAAGCTCGCTGCAAAGGCTGCCGCTGTGCAGGCGCAGCCAACAGAACCCACTAAGCCGGATGACACCGTAAAATAAATCGCACCTCTTCTTTCCAACTTATATCGCAAAGCGGGCGCACCGTCCTACAGTAGACGGCGCGCCCGCTTTGATTTTTACCGGCTGTGCTTACAGGCCGTACAGCTCGGTATATTTGTTTTTCAGGTAGTTGGTGTAGTGGGCGGCATCAAATGCGCCGCCGCACAGGCTTTGCACCAGCCACTGCGGTTCCTTGGCGCGGCCATGCTGCCACACGCGGCTGCGCAGAGCGTCTTTCAGCGGCTGCATGTTGCCTTCGGCCCACTGGGCGTCCAGGTCCATGGTTTTGCGCAGGTCATCCACCGCCTGTGCGCTGTAAGCACTGCCCAGCGCATAGCTGGGGAAGTAGCCCATATCGCCCATTGCCCAGTGGATATCCTGCAAACAGCCGTGGGTATCGTCCGGCACATCCACGCCAAGGTATTCCTTATACTTGGCGTTCCAGGCGGCGGGCAGGTCGGCCACGGTCAGGTTGCCCTGCATCAGGGCCTTTTCCAGCTCATACCGCACCATAATGTGCAAAGAGTAGGTCAGCTCGTCCGCCTCGGTGCGGATCAGGCTCGGCTCGGCGCGGTTGACGGCGCGGTAGATCTCTTCCTCGGTCACGCCGTTCAGCTGCTGGGGGAACAGCTCCAGCAAAGTGGGATACAAATAGTGGATGAACGCGCGGCTGCGGCCCACATAGTTTTCAAACAGGCGGCTCTGGCTTTCGTGCAGGCCGGTGGTTGCGCCGCCCGCCAGGGTGGTATAATCATACTTAGGGTCAACGTTCAGCTCATACAGGGCATGGCCGCCCTCGTGCGCCACGCTGTACAGGTTGGAGAACATATCCTGCGGCATATAATGGGTGGTAATGCGCACATCGCCGTGCCAGAAGCCGGAGGTAAAGGGGTGTTCCGTTTCGCCCAATACGCAGTGGTCCGGGTCCAGCCCCCACACTTCCATGATCTTTTTGGAAAGCTTGCGCTGCTGCTCAATGGGCCAATTCTGATACAAAAAGTCGGTGCGGATGGCGCTGCCGCGCTCTTTTATGGCAGCCAGCAGCGGCACAATGGTCTCGCGCAGGGCGGCAAAGAAAGTATCGCACTGGGCAATGGTCAGGCCGTGTTCATAGCGGTCCAGCCAGACTTCATACGGGTCGCGGTCAGGGGCAAAATAGTGGGCCTGCGCGCGCAGGGATTCCACAATTTTTTCCAGATACGGGGCAAAACTGGCAAAGTCATTGCCGCGCTTTGCCTTGCCCCATGCGGGCATGCTTTCCTGCGTCAGCTTGGTGAACGCGGCGTACTCTTCTGCCGGGATCTTGCCAATCTCGTCATAGCTGCGCTGCAACTCCCGCACTTCTGCCTTTTCCTGTTCGGTTTCGGCATCAGCGGCAGCGCGCTGCAGCAGGGCGGCGGTGTCAGCGCTGACCAGCTGGTCAAAGTAGGCGCGGCTCAGCACCTCCATGGCTTCGGCGCGGCCCGCACTGCTTTCCGGCGGGGCTACCGTCTCACTGTCATAATCGGCAACGGCCATTGCGTACTGGTAGGCATACAGTCTTTTCTCCAGCTCGCGCAGAGCTTTGATGGAATCTTTCATTGAGTTCTCCTTTCCGCCGGGGCGGCGGTTTTTATTCATGGTTTATTATAGCACACCCGGCGGCTGTTCGGCCAGTTAGCAGCACAAAGCCGAAAAGCTTTGCCCTGCGGCACATTTTCCCCCAACTGCCCATTGTCAGGCGCGGGAGCGGGCCTGTATAATGGTTGTAATGTTTTTTATTTTGCCCCTGAGCGTGGGAGATTCAGGAGAACGCCATGAAAAAACAAGCCTCACCCCTGCTGCCTGCACTGCTGGACCTGCTGCGGCAGTATCTGGCGCTGGATATGGCCGTATACGCCGGACACGCCACCTTGCTGCTGCTTACGGCATCGCTGCCGCTGCTGATGTGGGTGCTGGTCATCATCAACATGCTGCCGTTTTATTCGGTTTCGGACATTGCCGCGCTGGTTGCCCAGCTTTTGCCGGATATCCCGGCCATCCAGTCAATGGCGGTGGATGTGATTGCCAACCTGAATAATCAGTCCACCTCCTTCATGGCTTCCTTTGCCGCCATCACCACGGTGATTTCCGCTTCCGGTGGGATGGCCGCGGTGCAAAAGGGGCTGCAAAAGCTGACCCCCGGTGCCCGCAAAACAATGTTTGACCGTTTGTGGGCTGTGCTGTATACCTTTTTGTTTGAGGGCCTGATGTTGGTTGCCATAGTGGTGCAAAGCCTGAGCCCAATCCTGCGCGGGCTGGCCGGGCTGCTGCCGCTGCATACCCTGGTGGGCGGGCTGCTGCAGCGGCTGCACAGCCTGCTCAGCATCAGTGCTGTGCTTTCGTTGGCACTTTCGCTGCTGACGGTAACACTGATCTACACCTATGTGCCCGGCGGCAAACGCCGCATACGGGATCAGCTGCCGGGGGCCGCCGCTGTGGTAGCGGTGTGGACGCTGTTTTCCAAAATATTCTCGTTTTACATCGGGCATTTCTGGAAGTTATCGTACATTTACGGTTCTTTGGCTGCAATCGTGCTGATTACGCTTTGGCTGAATGTGAACATCAATGTGCTGTTTTTGGGTGCCGGGCTGAACGCAAAGATTCAGGGAACGGGGCAGGAGAAAAAGGAACCGGATGCTTGAGATACACCCTAGGGCGCGATGCCCTCATCGCACAGGGAAGAAACGCAAATATTGGGCTGCGAACCTGCAAACCATGTGTAGGAAACGACGCTCGCATCGTCCTGCATGGCGGGCCGTAATATGCGCACATGTCGGGATGAGGGCATCCCGCCTTACGTAGCCGGGCGTACAATGTGCGCTCCCACGGGCTCCACAGGGTCAAACGCTTTTTTCTAACGCATTAAACCCATACAAACGCTACCTGATACACCAACAGGGCGGCCGGGAAGTTTTCCCGGTCGCCCTGTTTTATTGCTCTCGTTTTATTGCTTTCTTTGAACCGTGAACTTATTCAGCGGTCTTATACCCATCGGGGTTGTGGCTCTGCCAGTTCCAGCTGTCGCGGCACATTTCGTCAATGCCGTACTCAGCTTCCCAGCCCAGCTCACGCTTGGCCTTGCTGGGATCGCACCAGCACTCGGCAATATCGCCGGGGCGGCGCGGGTCAATAACATAGGGCAGCTCCTTGCCGCAGGCCTTGCTGAATGCATGAATCACATCCAGCACACTGTAGCCGTGGCCGGTGCCCAGGTTGCAGATGAACAGGCCGGGCTTTTCTTCCAGCTTTTTGATGGCTGCCACATGGCCGCGGGCCAGGTCCACAACGTGGATGTAGTCGCGCACGCCGGTGCCATCGGGGGTAGGGTAATCATTGCCGTACACATGCACTTTTTCCAGCTTGCCAACGGCAACTTTGGCGATGTAGGGCACCAGGTTGTTGGGGATGCCGTTCGGGTCCTCGCCGATCTTTCCGGAAGGATGTGCACCGATGGGGTTGAAGTAACGCAGCAGAGCAACGTTCAGCTCCGGGTCTGCCTTGCAGCAGTCGGTCAGGATGCGCTCGGTAAACACCTTGGTAGTGCCATACGGGTTGGTGGTTGCACCAACAGGGAAATCCTCGCGGATGGGCACGCTGGCGGGGTCGCCGTAAACCGTTGCGGAGGAGGAGAAGATGATGTTATGGCAATCGTAACGGCGCATAACATCCAGGATGTTCAGGGTGCAGTTCAGGTTGTTGGAGTAATACTCGATGGGCTTGGAAACGCTTTCGCCCACGGCCTTGTAGGCGGCAAACTGGATCACACAGTCAATGCCGGGATTTTCCGCAAAGACCTTTTCAACTGCCGCATGGTCGGTCATGTCTGCTTCCACAAACTTGAAATCCTTACCGGTGATCTCGCGCACACGCTTCAGGGCTTCGGGGCAGGAGTTGTAATAGTTATCTGCCACCACAATATCGTAACCCGCATTGAGAAGCTCCACACAGGTATGGCTGCCGATGTAACCGGCGCCGCCGCTGACCAAAATAGACATACTGATCGCTCCTTTACACAATATGGAAAGTTGTTGCCGGGATTTTGTATCTTCAACAGGGCATCCGCAGGGTTTGCTTCGTTCCCTTGTTGATTTTATTCTAACGTCTTTATCACAATATGGAAATAGATGTTTCCATGTTTGATATGTAACTTTGTTGTTGCCTTTACCGTTCGCACAAATGCAGCGGGTGCGGGGCGCGGCGGTAAGCGCCGGGCGTTTGGCCGGTCAGGGCGTGGAACCGCCTGCTGAACCACGCCAGGGAGCCATACCCCAGCATACGGGCCGTTTCGCCGGGGCCGTACCCCTGGGTCAGCAGCAGCGCTGCCTGTTCGGCTTTCATGCAGGAGAAATACTCCATCGGCCCCATGCGGGTGCGGGCGCGGAACGCCTGCTGCAATGCCACGCGGGAGCAGCCATTGGCATCGCACACATGGTCCAGCGCCAGCGGCTTTTCAATGTTCTGCGCAAAGTACAGGCGCACGCTTTCCACAAGGGCTGCCTGCTCCTGCTCGGCGCGGGCACGGGGGCTTTGTTTGCGGGTGCGTTGCCTGCGGCGGGCCAACAGGTACAGCAGCTGTGCCAGATAGATGGTTAGCAGCTCTTTGCCGCCAAACGGGATTTCCGCGCGGCGGGCGGGCATCTGGCAGGCATCCTGCACCGGCTGGAACACCTCACGCACCGTTTCTGCCAGCTGGCGCAGACAGCTTTTTTCGGCGTTGCCAAGCCGCATATGGCAGCTGCGGAAAGAATCCATCGCACTGCCGTCCGCGGTAAATTCCACGCGGAACACCTCCGGCGGAACTTCGCCCACTGCGCGCATGGCAAACAGCTCTGCGGGCTGGTGGAACAAAATCTGCCCGGCGCGCAGCAGCACCCGGTGGGTATCGCACAGCTCTTCCACCATACCGCTTTTTACATATACCAGCAGCCAGCCCTCACAGGTGCGCTCCGGCGTTTGCTGGCCAATGCGCCATTCGGATTCCGCCGCGCTGGCAATCCCTGTTACCCGCAGCGGCCATTCATCCCCATACATGCCTTCCCCTCCCCTGTTCAGGTTGCTTCATCGCTTGCGGTCCAGTTCTGGCCTGCGCCGTTGCTGAACACACCGGGCGGGTCCTGCGTTGCCGCCGGGAACTGCTCGCTTCCGGGGAAGCTGTCCACCAGCCCCAGGCGGTAGGCCGTCAGCGGGCAGAGCGTTTTTTCGATATGGTCATAGCTGATGCCGTTATCGCTGTTGTAGGTGTAATACATAATAGCATCCGGCCAGGTGTTCAGCACATACTGCGCCAGCGGCTGGGTCACAAACGTATCCCGGCTGCCGACGTAAAGGTCTGCCGCACCAAACAGATGCAGGATCTCGTGGGCATACACGGTGGGGCTGTTGTAGGTTTTCTCCCCCGCATAGGAATCATAGAGATAAAGACAGCTGAATTCATTCAGGTAATTACCGCCATCCTCCAGATAATGCAGAATGGAGTAGGAAGCCCCCTCCACCGGCAGAAAGATCAGGTAGCCAATGCTTGCCGTGCCGTATTGCTGCTGGATGAATTCCACATCCACCTGTGCGGTCAGGGTATCCACATCGTCATAGAACGCTGTGCCGGTGGTGGTATCTTCCGTCAGACCGGCTTTGTAAGCGGCAAAGGTGCTCAGATTGTTTTCGCCGGTATCGTAATAGATTTTCGGCTGGGCGTTATAGGTCTGCGCCTGCTGGGTGATCCAGTCCACCGCCACGGCAAGGTTCTGCCGCGTCTGGGCCAGGGCTTCCTCGGTCCAGGGGTTGGCGTCGTCCTGCAGATAAATGCTGTACAGCACGCTGGGCCATGCCAGCAGCCCGCAGCTGCCGTACACCTGCTGTAAATCTTGCTGTTGGGCTGGGGTCTGGGTGGGGGTTGGGCTGGGGGCCACGGTGGGCTGGGGGCTGGTTTCGATATGGGGGATCGTTGCCTGTGCGGGTGCGGCAGGCTGTGCCGCGCACCCGGCCAGCAGGCAGAGCCCCATGGCAAGGGCGGCAAGGTGGAGCAATACGCGCGGCTTTTTCATTCGCGCTTACTCCGGCAGCACCAGCTGCGGCTTGCCGTCAGCATCCGCTGCCAGGGTCACGGTCTGACCACCGGTCAGGCGGCCCGCCACAATGGCTTCGGCCACGGGGTCCTCCAGCGTTTTGCGGATGGTCTTGCGCAGTTCACGCGCACCAAAACGGGTGGATGTTTCGTTCACGATGGCTGCCAGTGCCTGCGGGGTATATTCCAGCTTCAGGCCGCGGGCTTCCAGGCCGGGCTTGTACTCGTCCAGCATCAGGGCAGCGATCTTTTCCAGGTCGGCCTGTTCCAGCGGGCGGAAGGTGATCACTTCATCCACACGGCCCAGGAACTCCGGCCGCAGGAACTCCTGCAGCGCTTTCATGCTCTTTTCGCGGCTGACCTGCTCTTCGGTGCGGCCAAAGCCAGTCAGGGCGGTGCGGTCCGAAGAGCCGGCGTTGGAGGTCATGCAGATCACGGTATTGGAAAAATCCACCGTGCGGCCCTGGGCATCGTTGATCTTGCCCTCGTCCAGGATCTGCAGCAGGATGTTCATCACATCGGGGTGGGCCTTTTCGATTTCATCAAACAGGACCACGCTGTAAGGATGGCGGCGCACTTTTTCGGTCAGCTGGCCGGCTTCATCATAACCCACATAGCCCGGAGGGGAACCGATCAGACGGGACACCGCGTACTTTTCCATATACTCACTCATGTCAATGGAGATCAGCGGGTCCACGGTATCAAACAGCTGATTGGCCAGCTGCTTGACCAGCTCGGTTTTGCCCACGCCGGTGGGGCCGACAAAGATAAAGCTTGCCGGGCGGTGGCGGCCAGACAGGTCTGCCCGCGCACGCTTAACGGCCAGCGCTACGCTGTGCACAGCTTCGTCCTGGCCGATGATATGCTCTTTCAGGGCATCTTCCAGCCCCATCAGGCGGCCATACTCGGTCTCTTTGATTTTAACCGCCGGAATGCCGGTCCACAGCTCCACAACCTGGGCCACATCGTCCGCCGTTACCTGGATATCGGCCACGCGCAGCTCCAGCGCGGGCAGCTTTTGGCGCAGCTGGGCCAGCTCGGTCTTGGTTTTGGCCAGTTCCTCGTAATCAATAGCGGTATCGCCCTGCTTTTCGGGGTCGGGGTTTTCCAGGTCATGCTCTTTGGTTTCCAGCTCTGCCACCTGCTTTTGCAGGTTCAGGAACTCGGTAATTTCAGGGTGGCGCAGGTTGCAACAGGCGCAGGATTCATCCAGCAGGTCAATCGCCTTATCCGGCAGGTAGCGGTCGGTGATATACCGTTCCGACAGGTGTACCACATCCGCCACGATGGAATCGGGCACACGCACGCAGTGGTACTTTTCGTAATAACCTTTTACGCCGCGGATAACCGCAATGGCATCATTGATGGAGGGTTCTTCCACCTTGACGGGCTGGAAGCGGCGCTCCAGCGCAGAATCTTTTTCAATAAACTTGCGGTACTCGGCAAAGGTCGTTGCGCCGATAACCTGGATCTGCCCGCGGGACAGGGCCGGTTTCATGATGTTGGCGGCGTTCATGGCGCCGTCCGAATCCCCGGCGCCGACAATGTTGTGGATCTCGTCAATGAACAAGATCACATTGCCGGCGGCCTTGATTTCAGAAAGCAGGCCCTTGACGCGCTGTTCAAACTGGCCGCGGAACTGGGTGCCTGCCACAAGGGCCGTCAGGTCCAGCAGGTAGATCTCTTTATCCTGTAAGCGGGCGGGCACTTTGCCTTCGGCAATGCGCTGGGCAATACCCTCGGCAATGGCGGTTTTGCCAACGCCGGCTTCACCGATCAGGCAGGGGTTGTTTTTCTGGCGGCGGCACAGAATCTGCACCGTGCGGTATACCTCACGGTCACGGCCAATGATGGCATCCAGCTTGCCGTCCTTGGCTTTCTGGGTCAGGTTTTCGCAGTAGGTGTCCAGGTATTTGCGCTGGCCGCGGCCACGCTGTTTTTTGGACTTTTCGCCCTTCTCCTCAGCCTTGGGGGTTCCGCCAAAGCCAAAGGGGAACACCGGCGAACCGCCGGGCACAAAATCATCCCCGGTATCGTCGGGGTTCTGCATATCGCCGTCCATCATGGGCATCATGGCGCCGCTTTCCTGCGCTTGCTGCATCAGGTCGGCCATGTGCTCTTCCATGCTGGCCAGCTGGTCATCGGTCATATTAAACCGCTTCATCAAATCATCCACAGGCTGAATATGCAGCTCCCGCGCGCAGGTCAGGCAGTAGCCTTCCTGCACCGGTTTGCCGTTTTCCAGCCGCTGCACAAACACAACCGCCTGTCTTTTTTTACAGCGGGTACATAACATATGGTTCACCTCTCTATGGGGTATTCGATTGGATCGGGAATGCCGAAACGCGCACACAACATGCGTTTTCAGAACTTTTCCCATGTACTATTATCCCCCACCCCACTGATATTTGCAAGAGGGGCGGGGGGAATGTTCAGATATTGTTAATCAATAGCGGGTCAAAAACGGGTTCAGGTTTGCCAAAAGTCCATAGATCACGCTTCGGTTCAGGGTGGCTGTGGTCAAAAATTCCAGCTTGCCGCCGGTCAGGTTTGCCGCCACCCACAGCAGAATGGACCAGATCCAGCAGTTCAGCAAACCGCTGACAAAGCCGAACGCAAAGCCCAGGATTCGATTCAGTCCACCGATGAGCGGGATGGCGTTGATGCCGCGCAGCACCCGCCCCAGCATCCGGCAGAGCACCCGCACCACGATCCAGACCGACAAAAACACAACGGCCTGAATAACCGGCAGAAACAGCGGTTCCAGCGCATTGACCACCTGCGGCACCGCATTGCTGGACGCCGCACTGACGGTATCGATCAGCTTTTGCTGGATCGACTGCGGCAGAAAGGTCAGCGCATGGATTGCCTGGGCCAGATCTCCGCCGGTCTTTTCCAGCGTGTCAGCCACAACATCGGTAACGTGGCTGGCAACATATTTATCATAAATGCCGCCGGCCCAAACGCGGGTGCCGTAAGTGCCGCCGATAATGCCCGCCACGGAGCCGATAAGGCTCACCAGTCCGGAGGCAAAACCGCGGCGGCGGCCGGCTTCGGCCGCGCCCAGCACCAGCAAAAGAAAAATCACATCATAAACAATGCCAATATACTGTGTCATAACTCTACCATACTTTCCCATGCCGCACAGCATTATTCGTGCGGCGCATTCAGAACCTCTACCGTGCCGGAAATAAATACCAGTGTTTCGCGGGCGTTGATGACCGCCTGCGGTGCCGCACCATAATCCCGGCTCCAATTATGGGTGCCGTCATAGCCATAGCTTTCCACGCCGGACGCTGTCAGCAGATAGACCGCCGTTGCGGTACTGCTGACGCTTTTGGCCTGCCCGGCGGCAACGCTCGCCAGCTGGTTGAGCGAATCATCCAGCGTGACCAGGGTATCGCCGCCGCGCACCGCCAGCAGCAGCGCCGTGCTGCGCCCGCCGATGGACACGCTTTGCAGGGTGGCCCCGCCATAATCATAGCGGGCACTCTCGGTGCCATCGCTCACGTTGATGATGGCGGCATAGGTATCAAAAACAGCCAGCACGCGGCTGCTGCTGATCCATTTCAGCTTCAGGATCACGCTGCCGGTATCCGCCACATAAAACGGCCCGGCAGTATCCGAATTGGTGTTCATCATGCGCACGGTAGTGCGCAGCTGGCCGTCCCTCGCGGCCACCGTTGCCGCGGCAAAGCGGTGGTTATCCGTGGCAAAAGACAATGCAATGGGGGTGCCGTCGGTGCTGGTCAGCTTCCAGGTAAAGGGGTCCCCGCTGAAAGAAGCATCGTACACCATCACTTCCGCCGCATAGCGGTCAGACTCCGTCACCACGGCCAGGGTGCCGTTCTGCGCCATTTCGCACAGCATAATGGCGTTATTAAAGCTTTTGGCGTACAGCTGGCGGGTGCGGCTCTGCACCGTCAGTTCCTTGCCTGCGCGGTTATACAGCACAAAGCGGGTGTTGCCCACGGCCAGCGCCGGGCGGGCATAGCCGGGCTGGATGGTGCGGATCTTTGCGCCGTAAGCGGAATAGACCGCCACATCCTCATTATCCATCTCCACAAAACCGCCCGCCAGGGGTTCCACCTGGGTCGGCGTGCGGATGCCGGTGTTGGCGGGCCAACCCGCCCCGGCGCGGTTGAGATACAGCGAGATGGAATCCGTCATATCCCCCAGCATGGCAATGGATGTACCCAGCAGGCCGCTGCCCACCGCCATAACGGCGGCAATAATCAGCACCACCAGAACAACGGCAATGCGCCTGCGGCGCTGGCGGCGGCGCAGAATAGGGCTGATGGGCCGCAGCGTTGCCGCCGGTGCCGCAGCTGCGCCTTGCTCTTTGGGCGGCAGGGTGCTGGGTGCGCTACGCTCCGGCGCCGGGCGTTCCCGTTCCGGCTGCTGTTTGGAAGCAGGCGGCGGGGTTGGCGGGGCTTCGCCCCGTTCCCGCGCCAACATACGGCGGCGGCGTTCCAGCCGCTCTTTTTCTTCACGGTTCAAGGGCTTCGCCTCCTTCCCGTCTTGTTGTGTTACTCATTTAGGGCAATACCGCATAATTCCCGCCTAACGGCCCAAGCACCGCTCCGGCGGCTGCGGCACGGCATCTGCGTTGCCAAAATGCTCGATAAGACATCCAGTATTATCTGCGCTTTTGGCTTGGCATCTGCCGCACCTCGCTCGCCGTATCGGCACTTAGAATTATGCGGTATTGCCTTAGTTGTTTCAGTCGTTCGGGCGCTCTAAATCCGGGTACTGCACATCCCACAAAAACAGCCCCCTGGCGGGCAGCGTGGGGCCGGCCTGGCCGCGGTTCCTGCTTTGCAGCAGAGCGGGCACAGCGGCCGGATTCATTTTGCCAAGGCCCGCCTGCAGCACCGTACCGGCCAGAATGCGCACCATGTTGTACAGGTAGCCGTCCGCTGTTACGGACAGGGTATACAGCTCGCCATCCTGCTGCACGGTGCAGGCGGTGATGGTGCGCACCGTATCGCCGTGGGCTGCGGCTGAAGAACCCGAAGCGCACAGCGCCAAAAAGTCATGCCTGCCAACAAAATGGGCAGCCGCCGCCTGCATGGCGGCAAGGTCCAGCGGGCCGTTGACCCGGTGGCAGGTCTCATAATCAAAGGGATCATCCACCGCGCTGCACCGCAGGCGGTAGTGGTAGGTTTTGGCGTGGGCGGCATAGCGGGCGTGGAAATCATCCGGCACCTGCTGCGCTGCCAGTGCCCGCACATCCATGGGCAGGCGGGCGTTCAACGCCAGCGGGATGCGCTGCACCGGGATGCGGCCATCATAATGGAAGTTCAGGGCAAACCGCCGGGCATGCACCCCGGCATCGGTGCGGGAACAGCCCTTTACATCG
Source organism: Subdoligranulum sp. APC924/74 (assembly GCF_003324125.1). NCBI lineage: Bacteria > Bacillati > Bacillota > Clostridia > Eubacteriales > Oscillospiraceae > Subdoligranulum > Subdoligranulum sp. APC924/74. The sequence goes on from NZ_PSQF01000034.1 coordinate 21,113, forward strand.
GGCCAGGTGCCGAACACGCTCTGCATAGCATCCTGCACCACCGCACACACCGTAACCCCATTGGGCTGCACCTGAAACCCCGAATAATTTGTGCCCTTGTAGGCAAGCCAGAGGAGAATATTCATGGGACACCTTTTGAGTTAGGAGGTAGGAGTTTTTGGTGTGCGCTGGCGCGCACATTTTGAATATCAGCTTTTCCCCTATTCCAAAATTGCGGCGCAAACCGCACCTTCAATTCCTAACTCCTACTTCCTAACTCCTAACTAAATTTCAGATTCCCGCCATGAGCCAGCGGGTGGAGAGGATGACGGCGAGGCAGAGGGTGAGAACAACGGCGCATTTTACGTCCAGCGCGCCGAACTTGAGCACCTTCAGGCGTGTGCGGCCCTCGCCGCCGTGGTAGCAGCGGCATTCCATGGCCATGGCAAGCTCGTCCGCACGGCGGAACGCGCTGATGAACAGGGGGATCAGCACCGGCACCAATGCCTTGATGCGGTCCATGAACTTGCCGTTATCCAGCATTGCGCCGCGGGCTTTCTGGGCGTTCATGATCTTTTCGGTCTCATCGATCAGCAGCGGGATAAACCGCAGGGCGATCGTCATCATCATGGCAAGCTCATGCACCGGCAGGTGCAGCTTGGCAAAGGGTTTCAGCAGCGCTTCAATGGCATCCGTCAGCACAATGGGGCTGGTGGTGTAGGTCAACAGGCTGGTGCCGGCGATCAATGCCACAATGCGCACCGCCATCAGCACCGCATAGCTCACCCCCTCGCGGTAGATGTGGATAAAGCCAAAGTGTACCAGCGGTTCGCCCTCGCCGGTGATAAAGAACAGGTTGAGTACCGCGGTGAACAGCACAATGGGAACGATCGGCTTTAAGCTCTTGACGATCAGCTTGATGGGAATCTGCGCCACTTTGTACAGCAGGGCCAGCAGCGCCAGCGAAAGCGCAATGCCCAGCGGGTTGGACGCCATAAACAGCACAATGATGTAGGCAATGGTGGCAATAATTTTTAAGCGCGGGTCGCAGCGGTGCACCACCGAGTTGCCGGGGAAGTGCTGGCCAATGGTAATATCACGCAGCATCAGTCAGCGCCCCCTTCCTGTACGGTTTTGTGGTTCTGCGGCAGCGGAACGGCCTTGTCCGGGTGTTTGGCGTTCCAGGCTTTCAGCACGGTTTTGACCGCATAGGGCACGGTGTACACATCCGTGTCGATCTCCATGCCCATTGCTTTCAGCATCAAAAACACCTGGGTGACCTGCGGAACGGAAAGCCCCAGTTCCAGCAGCTCCGGTGCGCGGGCAAAGACCTTTTCCACCGTGTCATACATGGCCACTTTCGCCTTGCTCATCACCAGCACGCGGTTGGCATAGCGGGCGATATCTTCCATTGAGTGGCTGACCAGAATGACCGTGATGCCGGTCTGCTCGTGGTAGTTGCGGATCTGGCTCAGGATGGTATCGCGGCCTTCGGGGTCAAGGCCTGCTGCGGGTTCGTCCAGCACCAGGATCTTGGGCTCCATGGCCATAACGCCCGCAATGGCAACGCGGCGCTTTTGCCCGCCGGAAAGTTCAAACGGGCTTTTTTGCAGCAGCGCTTCATCCAGGCCAACAAACTCTGCCGCGCGCTTGACGCGGCGGGTGATCTCTTCTTCATCCAGGCCCATGTTGCGCGGGCCATAGGCGATATCCTTCCAGCAGGTTTCTTCAAACAGCTGGTATTCCGGGTACTGCATGACCAGCCCCACAAGGAAGCGGAAATCCCGCAGGTTTTCGCCCTCCGCCCACATATCGCGGCCATCAATAATGATCTTGCCGCTGGTGGGGCGGTTCAGGCCGTTGAAATGGGCGATCAGTGTGGATTTGCCGGACCCGGTCGAGCCCATCACACCGACAAAATCACCTTTTTCAATCGAGAAGCTCACATCATCCAGCGCTGCGGTTTCGTCCGGCATACCGGCGTTATACACATAGCGCAGATGTTCCACTTTAATGATCTCTGACACGTTACATTCCTTCCCGCACGGTACCGCCCCGGTCCCTCTTTTGCCGGGTGCAGTCCGTGCCTTTTCTGGTTGGGGAAAATTGGTTGTTTGGGTTTCCTCGCAGAAGCGGCGGGGGCGGGTGCCCCCGCCCTACAAGGGTGTTGCCGCCCAAAAGGCACGGCATTTTATTTCAGCAGGTCAAAAATGGCCTTGGCGCATTCTTCGGGGGTAATGATGTTTTCCGGCATAGGCAGGCCGGCGGCGGCCAGTTCATCCCGCAGCTCGGTGGCCTGGGGTACATCCAGGTGGTAGCCATGCAGCCGCCTGGTCTGGCTGAACACCTGTTCGGGGGTGCCCTCCATCACAATGCGTCCGCGGCTCATGACCAATATGCGGTCGGCCTGGGCGGCTTCCTCCATATAGTGGGTAATGGACACAATGGAAATGCCTGCATCCCGCAGGTTGCGGATGGTTTTCATTACCTGGGCGCGGCCGCGGGGGTCCAGCATGGCAGTGGATTCATCCAGAATCAGGCAGTCCGGCCGCATGGCAATCACGCCCGCAATGGCAACGCGCTGCTTTTGACCGCCGGAAAGCTTGTGCGGCGCTTTATTGCGCTGTTCATAGATCCCCGCCAGCTTCATGGCGTCATCCACGCGGGTGCGCATTTCCCCGGTGGGCACGCCAAGGTTTTCCAGCGCAAAGGCAACGTCCTCTTCCACCACGGTGGCAACGATCTGGTTGTCCGGGTTCTGGAACACCATGCCCACTTTCTGGCGAATGTCGTACAGCTTTTCATCGGTGCGGGTGTCCATATCCTCCACCAGCACAGTGCCGCTTTCCGGCAGCAGAATGGCGTTAAAATGCTTGGCCAGGGTCGATTTACCGCAGCCGTTGGCACCCAGCACAGCCACAAACTCGCCGCGATGTACTTCCATCGACACCCCGTCCACAGCAAAGTTCGGCTGCTCCGTATCATACCGGAACCGCACATCCTGCGCCTGTAAAATATCGTTTTCTTTCATGTGGTATCCCCTATTCTGAATAATAGTGTGATCCAAAATTTTTAGTTAGGAGGTAGGAGTGAGGAGGTAGGAGTTGAAAGGAGCTAAGGCAATACCGCATAATTCTAAGTGCCGATACGGCGAGCGAGGTGCGGCAGCTGCTAAGCCAAAAGCGCAAATAATACTTTGTGGCAACGCAGATGCCGTGCCGCAGCCGCCGGAGCGGTGCTTAAGCCGTTAGGCGGGAATTGTGCGGTGTTGCCCTAAAGTTCATCCTGCAAGGTTAGCGGGCGCACAATGTGCGCCCCTACGGAGCATTGCAATTTTAATTGCTCATTCCTAATTCCTAATTAACTCCTAACTCCTACTTCCTAACTCTCATTCTTCCCACACTGCGGTAGCGCCGCAGGGCACTACGCCGCCGGTGGCGGTTACGGGCAGGCCGATCTCATCGCAGCTGGTATGGCCGCCCACCTTGGGGCAGAGGGTGGTTTTGAGCACATACTCCATAACCGCCGGGCTCAGGCCCTCGGTGTAGGAGTTGATGGCAAAGAACAGCGGCTTATCGCTGAGCACCTGTTCCGTCAGGGTGATGAGGTCATAGACGTTATCTTCCAGCTTCCAGATCTCACCGTTGGGGCCGCGGCCATAGCTGGGCGGGTCCATGATAACGGCGTCATAGCGGCTGCCGCGGCGGATCTCGCGCTGCACAAACTTGGCACAGTCATCCACGATCCAGCGGCAGGGGCGGTCGGCCAGGCTGCTGGCCTGGGCGTTTTCCCGTGCCCAGGCTACCATGCCTTTGGAAGCATCCACATGGGTCACGCTGGCACCGGCGGCCAGGCAGGCCAGTGTTGCGCCACCGGTGTAGCCGAACAGGTTGAGCACCTTGACGGGACGGTCGGCTGCCTTGATCTTTTCCTGGTACCAGGCCCAGTTCACAGCCTGCTCCGGGAAGACGCCGGTATGCTTAAAGCCGGTGGGGCTGACGATCAGCGTCAGATCCTGCCATTTGATGTTCCACTTCTGGGGCAGCTTTTTGTGGTAGTCCCACTGGCCGCCGCCCTTGGCGGAACGGTAATAGATGGCGTCTGCCCTGGCCCACAGGGGGCTGACTTCCTCGTTTTTCCAGATGATCTGCGGGTCGGGGCGGATGAGCAGCGTTTTGCCCCAGCGTTCCAGGCGGTTATGATTCGTTGCGTCGATCAGCTCGTAATCGACCCAGGTATCGGCGGGGCGCATCAGCACACCCCCGGAATACGCTGGCGGATCATATCGGCAATGCGCTCTGCGCTGGACTGGATGGCTTCCATATCCTCGCCTTCCACCATCACGCGGATCTTGGGCTCGGTGCCGGAAACACGCACCAGCACGCGGCCCATGCCCATCAGGTTCTGCTGCTGGCTCTCAATAAAGCCGGCAATGTATTCATCTTCTTTATAAGCCTGCTTCTGCTCCTTGTCGGCAGTCAGGTTGATGAGCACCTGTGGGAACTTGGTGTAAACGGCGTTCAGCTCGCTCATCTTGGTACCCTCTTCGCGGTGCTTGCGGGCCAGCAGCTTCAGCAGCTTGCCTGCGGTCAACTCGCCGTCGCCGGTGGTGGAGTGGTGCAGGAAAATAACATGGCCGCTCTGCTCGCCGCCGATGGCATAACCGCGGGCGCGCATCTCTTCCAGCACGTAGCGGTCGCCTACAGCGGTGCGGGCGGTGTCAATGCCAATGGACTGCATATACTTCATAAAGCCCAGGTTGGACATAACCGTCACCACGGCGGTATTTCCGTCCAGGCGGCCGCGGTCTTTCATATCCTTGGCAACCAGCGCAATGATCTTGTCGCCGTCGATCTCTGCGCCCTTTTCATCGCAGGCCAAGCAGCGGTCTGCATCGCCGTCAAAGGCAATGCCGCAGTCAAAGCCGCCTTCCACGACCTTCTTTTCCAGCCGGTCCAGGTGGGTGGAGCCGCAGCCATCGTTGACGGAAACGCCGTCATCCAGCGTGCCGATAAAGCTGCACTGGCAGCCCAGGCGGGGGAACAGTTTCTGCGCCACCTTGGCAGAAGCACCATTGGCGCAGTCAAACAGCACATTCAGGCCGGAAAGATCTGCATCAATGTGCTGCTCCAGAGCATCCACATAGTCATCCACAGCGGTATCCAGGCGGTGAACGCGGCCGATCTCGGCACCATCACAGATCTTGATATCCTCGCAGTTTTTGAAGATATGAGCCTCAATGCGGTTTTCTACTTCATCGGGCAGCTTGTAGCCATCGCCCTTGAAAATCTTGATGCCGTTGAACTCCATCGGGTTGTGGGACGCGGAGATCACAATACCGGCGTCTGCGCCGTATTTGCGCACCAGATAGGCCACGCCGGGGGTGGGGATCACACCCAGCAGGTCAACGTCTGCGCCAACGCTGCACAAACCGGCAGCCAGGGTGCATTCCAGCATATCGCCGGAAACACGGGTATCTTTGCCAATCAGAATACGGGGACGGTGGCCATCCAGACTGGTCAGCTCTGCGGCAGTTGCGCGGCCGATCTGCAGGGCCAATTCACAAGTCAGGTCTTTGCCCGCCACACCGCGGACACCATCGGTACCAAACAATTTACCCATATCGTCAAGTCCTTTCCATCTATCAAAGTCAACACATTGAACTATAATGAATAAAGAATAATTTTGGTGGACCGCGGTGCTGCGCACCGCTCAAAATAAGGCCTGCGGCCCTGCCCTGCCAAAAAACTCCTAACTCCTACCTGTTTAATACATTCTCTGCTGCCCATCCACCTCGTCGGCGTCTTCGGCGCGCAGGTGTTTGGGGACGGGCATGTTCAGATGCTCATAGGCCAGGCGGGTCACGCAGCGGCCGCGGGGGGTGCGGGTCAGCATACCCATCTGCATCAGGTAGGGTTCGCACACATCTTCCAGTGTTACACTTTCCTCACCAAGGTTGGCCGCCAGGGTATCCAGGCCCACCGGACCGCCGCCGTACAGCTCAATGATGGCACGCAGCACGCTACGGTCCAGTTCATCCAGACCCAGCTCGTCAATATCCATCTGGCGGCGGGCTGCCACAGCAGTGGGGCCGTCGATTGCCCCATCGCCCTCCACGGTGGCAAAGTCACGCACGCGCTTGAGCAGGCGGTTTGCAATACGCGGGGTGCCGCGGGCGCATTTGGCCAGCTCCAGCGCACCGGGGCGGTCGATGGGGATATTCAAAATGCCCGCGCTGCGCATGATGATGGTAGCCAGTTCATCCGGGCTGTAGGGTTCCAGCTTGAGCAGAATGCCAAAGCGGTCACGCAGGGGCCCGGTCAGCTGGCCCGCGCGGGTGGTTGCGCCCACCAGGGTGAACCGCGGCAGGTTGATGCGGATGCTTTGGGCGCTGGGGCCCTTGCCGATCATGATATCCAGCGCGTAATCCTCCAGTGCGGGGTACAGCACTTCTTCTACCTGGCGGGAAAGGCGATGGATCTCATCAATGAACAGGATATCACCCTCCTGCAAATTGGTCAGCAGAGCGGCAAGATCGCCGGGCTTTTCGATGGCCGGGCCGGAGGTAATGCGGATCTGCACGCCCATCTCCTGCGCCACAATGCCGGCCAACGTTGTTTTGCCAAGGCCCGGCGGGCCGTACAGCAGAATATGGTCCATCGGTTCCCCGCGCTGCTGGGCAGCGCGCAGGTAAATGCGCAGATTGTTTTTGGCCTTTTCCTGACCGATATAATCATCCAGCGTTTTGGGGCGCAGGCTGACTTCCTCGGCGGCATCGGCCGGGGCGGCGTCCGGGCTGACCAGGCGGCTGGGATCCACCGTATATTCCGTGTTTTGGCTCATTCAGGTCACTCCTTTACGCACGCGAAAGCCCGCGCAGTGCAATTTTGATAATATCCTGCACCGGCAGGGTTTCGTCAATGCGGGCCACAGCCGCAGCAGCATCCGAGGTGTTGTACCCCAGCGCCACCAGCGCGGCCACAGCCTGGGCGGGTGCGCTGGACGGAGCCGGCGCTGCTGCGGCGGCCCCGCCGCCAAAGCCAGTGCCATCCGCCAGGCCCTTGCCCACTTTGTCTTTCAGTTCCAGAGCAATACGCTGGGCCAGTTTGGGGCCAACGCCGTTCGCCTTGGTAAACGCCTTGTGGTCCCCGCTGGACGCCGCCAGTGCCACACGCTCCGGCGTCATGATGGACAAAATGGCCAGCCCGGCCTTGGGGCCAACGCCGCTCACGCTGGTCAGCATCTTAAAGCAGCTGCGCTGCTCCTCGGTGGCAAAGCCGTACAGCGAAACATCGTTTTCGGTCACGTTCATCACAGTATACACCGTGCCTTCCCGCCCGGGGGCAGGCAGGCTTTCGGCTGTGGTCAAGGGCACCTGCACCGCATAGCCCACACCAGCGCAGCTGATGACCACGGTATCCAGTGTTTTCTTTAAGATTTTTCCGGTCAGCGAATAAATCATCGTTCGTTCCTATTTCTTATCCAAGATATATCTAAGGCAATACCGCATAATTCTAAGTGCCGATACGGCGAGCGAGGTGCGGCAGATGCCAAGCCAAAAGCGCAGATAA